>JANMKB010000048.1:0-4301 GCA_031371805.1 Blastocatellia bacterium
GACATTGTTTTGCCCGCGACCATGCAACTGGAACAATTTGACGTGCATAAAGCTTATGGTCATATGTACGTGCTGGCGAATAATCCGGCGATTGCTCCAATCGGCGAAGCTAAACCCAACAGCGAAGTCTTTCGCCTATTAGCCGAACGAATGGGTTTTTCTGATCCGTGTTTCAAAGATTCCGATGAGGAAATGGGGCGTCAGGCGTTATCTTCCGAACATCCGAGAATGCAGGGCATTGAGTTTGACGAATTGAAAATAAAAGGCTGGCAGCGGTTGCATGTGCCGAAACGTTACGCGCCTTTTGCGGAAGGCAATTTCCCTACGCCGTCAGGCAAATGTGAATTTTTCAGCGAGACGTTAGCCCAACAGGGAATGGACCCGTTGCCGACATTTATTGCGCCGCGTGAATCTGTGCAGACTGCGCCAAAGCTGGCAGAAAAATATCCGCTGGCAATTATCTCTCCACCTGCGCATAACTTTCTAAATTCGAGCTTTGCCAATTTGCCAGGTTTTATCAAAGCCGAAAAAGAACCTTTCCTCGAAATCCATCCCGATGACGCTGGCGTGCGCGGCATCAGGGAAGGCGACCGTGTGAAGATTATCAATGATCGTGGATCGTTCACCGCCAAAGCGCGAATCACCAACAAAGCTCGCAACGGCGTGGTTGTCGCCTTGTCAGTTTGGTGGAAGAAATTAACGAGCGACGGCACGAACGCAAACGATGTGACTTCGCAGGGGCTGACAGATTTAGGCTCAGCGGCGACGTTTTATGATGCGCTGGTGGAAGTGGAGAAAATATAGTTGCCTGAATAAAGAACGACGGGGCGACGCGGAGAAAGGGCGAGGGGGCGATCAGGTTTTTTACGCCCATTCGTCCTGTCGCCGTTTCGCCGTTTCGATGTCTCGCGTGAACAGATATGAACAAACGCAAATGCAAACATTTGTGCAAGCTGCTTTTTATTGTCGTCATGCTGGGTTTGTTCCTGCTTCCGCTCCGTCCGCAAAGTCAAAATCAATCATTAAAATCCTTCGACCCCCCTCCTGACTGGCGCCCGACTCACGCGCCGGCGAACGCCAGTTATGTTGGTAACGCAGCCTGTGCCGAATGTCATAATGAAGCCACGACACAACCAATGACGCCAATGGGCATGGCGCTCGAAACCGCTGCCACAAGTCGCATCCTGAAACAACACAAAGAACTAACCTTCAAAAACGGAGCATATTCCTATTCGATCAGACGCAACGGTGAACAAAGTATTTACTCCGTGACCGATGGTAAAGAATCGCTGAGCGTACCAATTTTGTACGCCTTTGGGCAAGGCAAAGCCGGGCAAACTTATGTGCTGGAACAAAACGGAAAATTGCTCGAAAGCCGGATCAGTTTTTACAACGCAACTGGCGGCCTTGATTTTACGCTGGGAGCTTTACGCGCTGTTCCGAATTCGCTGGAAGCGGCTTTGGGGCGTGTGTTGGATGCAAAGTCAGTCAGGGATTGTTTCAGTTGTCACGCCACCGCAGCGGTCAGCCAGGGGCAGTTGCAACTCGATAAAATGACGATGGGAGTTACCTGCGAAGGTTGTCACGGCGCAGGCGAAAACCATGTAACGCTAATGAAAACGAAGCCAAAGGATGGAGTGACAGAATGACAGGGCGACAGAGCGATTTTGAATCTTGGAAATTTCGACACGGAAGGGCAATCACAATTTTGTGGCGCGTGTCATCGTTCGTGGATTCAGGTGCAAACGATGGGTGTGCGCGGAGTCGAGAATGTTCGCTTTCAACCTTATCGAATATTTAATAGCAAATGTTACGACTACAAAGACAAACGCATTAGCTGCACCGCCTGCCATAATCCGCACGAAGAAATAAAGTCAGGCAAAGCTTTTTACGATGCAAAATGTTTGGCCTGTCATCAGCCGGAAAAGCAGGCTGCAAAAACGCAAACAAAAATTATTGTCTGCCCCAAAGCCAAACAGGACTGCGTTTCGTGTCACATGCCAAAAACCGAAATACCCGGCATCCATTTCAAATTTACCGATCATCAGATTCGGGTCGTTCGTGCCGGTGAACCTTATCCAAACTAAAATTATTTGTAAGTACTTAGGCTTTGGTTTTTGGTCTTTAGTGATTGAAAAAAACAAATCCGTGCGCAGCATTATTTGCTCTGGCACGAAGCCCTTACATTTATTTTCCAAAGACCAAAAACCAAAGCCCTAAGACCTGAGTAGTTGCAATTACTGAAAGCAATTCTTTGACTTAGGTATATTTCAGCCACTTGATTAATTCCGGCAACGACGGGCGTTTGCCGTACATCAGCACTCCGACCCGATAAATTTTTGCGGCGACCCACACGGCTCCTAAAATTGTCCCAAGCAACAATAAAAGCGAAAGCACAATTTGCCACCAGGGCGGTTGCTGGACGGCGATCCGCATAAACATCAGGATGGGGCTGAAGAAGGGAATTAAGGAAAGCACCGTTGCTGTAACTCCATCGGGTTTGCTCAAAACAAATGAAGAAAGGACATAGGGTACAATCAACAGAATCGTAATGCCCATTTGCGCCTGTTGTCCGTCTTCTTCACTGGAAACGATCGCGCCCACCATGGCATATAACGTGGCATACAGAAAATAACCAAGCACAAAGTAAAGCAGGAAAAACAGCAGCAGCGAAATGGGGATCCGGGGAATTTTGAAATCGCCAAACGCCAGTGCCTGCGCGGCGGCAAGGCCACTGATAATAAACATGGAGCCGACCCAGATTCCGACCTGTGTCAAAGTAACTAGGCCAATCCCGGTCACTTTGCCGAGCATCAAATGGAAGGGTTTGACGGAGGATAATAATACCTCAATGATGCGTGATTGTTTTTCTTCGATCACGCCGCGCATCACATACATGCCATAGACCAACGTCGAGATATAAAGAATGATTGAAAGCAGAAAAGGCAGCCAGAATTTCGACATCGGCGCTTCCTGTTCGCCGCGTTCATTGATGAGGTCAACCTGAATATCTTTGCTGACGGCGCTGACCTTTTCCGGGCTGATCCCCGCACGCATCATTCGTTGTTCAATAACAGCCTGATTAAAAGCATTGCGGATGCGATTGAGGAGGGAGAAGTCATTGACGTTTTTGGCTCGTTGTAAAATTTTTCCACTCTCTAACACGTCAGTGGGGAAGATGACATAGCCGCCTAACTTGTCGGTTTTGATCTCCTGATTTAACTGTTGTTGTCGCGCTTCGAGCTGGTCTGCGGAAATCATTTCCCGCGTGACTTCAAAACGATCTCCCCGGTCGTTTTTTTCGGTCAGGAATTTTTCTGCTCGCTGATAAAGCGCCGCGTCACTGGTTTGATCCAATACAACCAGGCGATAGGTATTGCGCTCACCTTTGCCAAACAGCAGCAGGGGTAGAAACGCAATGCCTGCCATCAGCAAGGGCGTGAGAATCGTCCCGATAATAAATCCTTTAGATTTTACGCGGGTCAGATATTCGCGTTTAATAATTGCTAATAGCTTGTCCATAATGTTTGATAATCAGGCAGTCAACATTGAATAGCACAGAAAATACATTTCACTCTACTAGGAGTTTATGCCACAGGTTCAAAATCATTACCAACTGGCGCGGAAATTATTGGGCGAGAGCCGGTGGCCTCTTAGTTCCCGCCGGTTATAGCTTTTTGAAGGTGATCGAATATAAAGGCGATTTTTTCATTTTACTATTGGCAATTCTCCTGACATTGGGCGCAGTTTTGGTGTGGGGAATCGGGGCTTTCATGCAGGTTGGGCTTATTTCAGACGGACGCAAAATCAGGCTGCTCAAGAAATTATTCAACTATCCCATCCAGGCGGTCGAGAGTTCGCTGTCTGCGTTCGAGTCGGTGGATTTACTCTGTAACAACCCGGAACAGGAAAATGGCGAGATCGAAATTGTCCTATCATTTTCATCCGGCGACCAACTCAAGTTTGGCGCGGAACTGCGCGATGATGAACAAAACTGGATCGTCAGTGAATTGCTGGATTATGTGGATGACGTGCGCAACCGACAGCGTCACGCAACATCCTTACTTGACGCGTCTTGATGGCTTCGGCTATTCTTGCCGTTTGGTGCTGGCTGCGAAATTTTATCTGATCAGACAGGCAGTTTCACGGTCACGCCAGAAACGCCAGCAGACAATGATGTTTGCTGTACAATACAAGAGGAGAGTTTAAAGTGAAACCAGGTATCCATCCAGTTTACGAAGAAGTCACAATTCATTGCGCCTGCGGAAATTCGTGGGTAACGCGTTCGACCAAAAAAGAAA
>JANMKB010000067.1:0-2066 GCA_031371805.1 Blastocatellia bacterium
GCATTTGGTCTTTGGCGAGGCCTTGCAAGTGTTCACCCTGGCCAGCAGATTAACGCTTGTGTGACTGCCATCGGAAGCTAATAATTCGAGCAGCGGCTCCAAGCCCAAAAGCCAAAGACCAAAGACCTGAGCAGTTTGAAGGAAACTCTATGATCCGAAAATTTCGCAACATTACGCCAACTATTGCTAAGCACTGCTTCATCGCTGACACGGCGATGGTGATTGGCGATGTCACGATTGGCGAACATTCATCCGTCTGGTTTGGCGCAGTCATTCGCGGCGACGCAGACAAAATCACGATTGGGCATCACACAAATATCCAGGACCTGAGCATGGTGCATGTCACAGGCGGATTTGCGACGACCACAATTGGCAATTATGTAACGGTCGGACACAGCGCCGTCATTCACGGCTGCACGATTGAAGATCGTTGTCTGATTGGCATGGGTTCCGTAATTTTAGACGGCGCAGTGATTGGCGCCGAATCAATTATCGCCGCCGGAGCCGTCGTGCCGCCAGGGATGAAAGTGCCGCCGCGCTCCATGGTGATCGGCGTCCCCGGCGTTATCAAGAAAACTCTTTCAGACAAAGATGTCGCGCAACTGGATATGTATTGGCAGGCTTATATTGAGCTGAAAGAAGAATATTTAATGGGAAAGTTATGATGCTCCCCAAAAACTAGACAGGGAAATAAGATATAAAATGAGTGCCAAAGGAGCAGATATGAAAAAGCGACAACGGCAAAGCTATGGCACAGATTTCAAAGTCAAAGTCGTCCTGGAAACCATCAAAGGGCAACGGACGATCAATGAAATAAGCAGTCACTACGGCATTCATCCCACGCAAGTGAATCTCTGGAAAAAGCAGGTCCTGGAACATTTGCCCGCGGTCTTCTCGACCAGGCGGACACGCGTCGCGCAAGAAGAGGAAGAATTGAAAGCACAACTTTATCAACAAATCGGACAGCTCAAAGTCGAACTGGACTGGGTCAAAAAAAAAGCCGGGCTGTGCAATTGAAGAAAAACGGCAACTGGTCGAACCTGATTTTCAACCGATCAGTGTGCACCGACAATGTGCATTGCTCGGACTCGCGCGCGCGAGTTATTACTACCAAAACGTCGGCGAAAGCGCGGACAATCTGCGCTTGATGAATCTGCTGGATCAGCAGTACACCGAGACGCCCTTTGACGGCGTGAGGAAAATGACAGCATGGCTCAGACTGGTCAAACAAGAAAACGTCAACGTCAAACGAGTGCGTCGTTTGCTGCGTTTGATGGGGCTGGAAGCCATTTATCAAAAGCCGCGCTTATCGTTGGCGGCGAGCGGACCTCAAATTTATCCGTACTTATTGCGCGGTCTGAAAATCAATCGTGTGACTCAAGTCTGGAGTACCGACATCACTTATATTCGTTTGCAGGGCGGTTTTGTGTATCTGACCGCGGTGCTGGATTGGTACGCACGCTCCGTCCTGAGCTGGGAGATTTCGACGACCATGGAAACCGACTTTTGCGTGCACGCCCTGGAACGAGCCTTGCAGAGTTACGGAAAACCGGAGATTTTCAATACGGAGCAAGGCTCGCAATTCACGAGTCAGGCGTTTACGGGCGTTCTCAAAGACCAGGACATCGCCATCAGCAGGGATGGGCGCGGACGAGCGCTGGACAATATTTTCGTCGAGAGACTCTGGCGCAACGTCAAATACGAAAACGTGTATCTACACGATTACGAAAATGTTCCTCAGGTCATCGCGGGCTTGCGGAAGTACTTCAACTTTTACAACTACCAACGAATTCACCAATCGCTGGGTTACCAAACTCCGGCGGCGGTGTATCAAAAACAGGCTTAAATGATGGCAACAGTTTTATATCTAAATTAATCCCATTTTTTGTCTAGACAATTGGGAGCATCATAGAGCGCTAAAGTTGAGACGCCTTGCCAAAGCAGTATTCTTAGTTTTTTATCCACGTCAGTTATTATTTTTTTTGAATTGGCATTTTTTACAATATTCTTTCTATTGGCAAAGAATGCCCCTGATTTGGTTATAAAGTGATCCATTGTAATCTCCA
>JANMKB010000068.1:0-4884 GCA_031371805.1 Blastocatellia bacterium
GTTGAAGAAGGCGCAGCAGTTGTTTCGCTTGATGCTTTTACTGTGCCGAAAGGCTATGGACTGCTCGACGGGAAGATGAAAGCCGGGCGCAGTTGGACGCGGCTGGTTCGCACTCCGTTGGGCGGAGGTGGATTGAATCGCGTCAATTTTGCGCTGGAAAAATTTGTCAATCCGATTACCGAAGCAGTGACGGACATCGAAGGTTCCGTCGAGGCAAGTATCGGGGGTACGAATGCCGGAACGGCTGGCACGACTGGCACGACTGGTACTGCGCCTGCTGGCAGGACGCCTGCTACGACCGCTGAAGAAGCGGAAGCAAAGGCGCGCACCGGTGACACGCCAACCAATGGAAAAGTGCGGGCCGGCGCGAAAGCAGGCAAAGCGCGGAAGAATGCCAACTCAAAAGAAGACATTGCCGGCGGCGCTTTGGATAACGTACTAACCAAACGGCGCGGGCCAAAAACACGGGCGGGAGCCGCGGCCATGAACGTAGGCCGGAATGGTTATAAAACCGCCGGGACTTATACCGAAAAAGCGTCCGACACAGTTGACCCCATCGCCCCGGGCGAAATCAAAGTACTGTCGCCTGAACCAAAAGAAGTAATTATGGAAAATGCGCTGCGGGTTGAAGCACGCGTTCACATGAATTATCTCGTAGCGCTTGAAGTCGAGGGCGAGAAAATTTCCGCCACGAATATCGGAGTCAAAGAAATTGACAGCAAGAATCAGATCGCGACGTTTGTTTTTGTTGGCATCAATCTAAAACCTGGTCCGAATCAACTTAAGATCACCGCCGTGTCACCCGATGGTCAGGCTGGCAAAGCAATCGAAATGGTCGTGATGGGGCGCGGCCCGGCAACCAGGCTGGAAGTGCTTTCCGACAAGAAAGAAATTCAATCCGGTGGACGCGATTCAACAGTTGTGCGCGTTAAGGCCTTCGATGCCTGGGGCAATCCGGCAGCCAGTGGACAAGTCGGAATTCAGATTTCAGCCGGACGTTTGTTGCGGCTCGAAACTTCCGGCAACAATAATCTTTCCGCAACCAATGAAACTAAAATTACTGACACAAAATCCACCGAAGCGAATGCAGAAAGCAGCGCTGTACCAATGTCAGGTTCACGTTGTAAACGCGATTCCGCCGGACAGCCCGTCGGTGAAGATTGCGCCACAGCCTTAGCCGCCTTACGCGGTATGAGCAAAGAAGAAGTCGAAAAATTACATTCCCCGTTAATCGGGGCCGGGTCTGAAGCGGTCAACGGTTTCTCGTCTGAACAAGTCAATGCCACCAATCGGCAGCAAATTCTGAGCCTCGAAAATGGTGAAGCCATCATCGAACTGATTGGCGAAGGTCAGCCTGGCAATTCTGAAATTCGCGCTTTCAGCGGCGATTTGAAGGCCGAAGGAATGATCCGCTTTACGGCTGAGCAACGCCCGCAAATTTTGGTTGGCCTGGCGGAGGCATCATTCGGGAAAGCTGCTCCTGACATTGCCCTGCGCGGCAGTGACAAGAGCTATCGTCATCACACTGAATTTTATTTCCGTACTCCATTACCGCGTTCTGCACAGTTGACGCTGGCGTATAACAGCTTCCGTCCGCTGACCCGCACTGCCGGACGTGACCGTTCATTTTTCCTTGATCCGCTGGATCGCGTCTATCCGATTTTTGGCGATTCATCCACGCGCTTTGAAGATGCTCAGTCGAACTCGAAGCTTTTCGCACGCCTCGACAAAGGTCGTTCTTATGCGATGTTTGGCGATTTTGATGCGAGCCAGCAGGAATATCTGAACACCGGATATACACCGACCACGGTCACGAACCTGGCGGAAAATTTAGCCAGTTCCGGCATCGGTAATACAGTCCTGAATAATTTCAATAACATTCCGATTTTTGCCAGCCAGGGGCCGCAACTGACTGGTTATAACCGTCGTCTGACCGGCGTAAAATTGCACTTGGAAAATGAGGGTGGCAGTTCGGTAACTATCTCAGGAGCGCGTCCTGACACGGCTTTTGCCCGTGATACTTATCCCGGCAGCACCCTTGGCTTGATTCGACTTTCACACACAGATGTCATGCAGGGTTCTGAAACCATCGTGCGTGAAGTCCGTGATCGTCGTAATCCTGACATCATTCTGCAACGTGAAACGCTGGTTCGTTCGGTGGATTACAACCTTGATCCATACATCGGGACGATTTATTTTATGCGCCCGCTCTCGA
This sequence comes from Blastocatellia bacterium, assembly GCA_031371805.1. Classification (GTDB taxonomy): domain Bacteria; phylum Acidobacteriota; class Blastocatellia; order RBC074; family RBC074; genus JAFDVL01. The sequence continues at coordinate 2,216 of JANMKB010000068.1, forward strand.
CCTTTGATTTCGCGCTTAACCTCGTGCAAATTGTCGCGTCTTATGAATACCGTTCTGTCGGCATGAATTCTGCCGTGTACACGGCGCGAGGTTCCAAAAATTTCAGCCAGTACGGAATCCGCGTGGGCACGTCCTTCGTTGACCAGCGGCAGGAATCTTTCGGTTCATTTTATCTGGGCGGCGTGGATATTGAGAAAAAAATCGGCAAGAGCGGATCGCTACAATTTGAATGGGGCATGAGCAACGGTCGTGTCGCGTCCAGCGGCAGCAACTTTGGGTTTGATGGCCTGGCTGGCAACCTGAACAACAGCAACAGCGAACATAATGGTCACGCTTTTCGGGCCGATTATCGGCAGCCGCTGAACTTTATGGAAGCGCAGTTGCAAAGCAGCTTCTCCAAATCTGATACGGCATTTTTCAATCCGTTCGGAGCCACTGTCACACCAGGTTCACAACGGTTCTCAACCGCGCTTGATTTCAAACCGCAAAAATCCGTGCAGATGCGCTTAGGCTTTACGGATGAGCGCAATCAAACGGCAACCTTTAATAACAGTCGTCAAACCGGTTCGGTAGGATTAATCAAGCAATTTGGCGACAAGCTGAGGGTCAGTTTCGGTTACGATTACCGCACATTTACGGATGGTTCAGGCAGTGCGCTGGCCAATAATACTAATGCGAATTTAGACAACACCGGCACTTCCGGCACCACGCCGCCAGCCACCGCCAGCCAATTCGCCGGACGCGAAGTCACCTCAAATCTGCTGACCGCCGGAGCCGAATATCGCCCGACCGAAAAGATTAATATCGCCGTCAAGCGCGAACAAAATATTGGCGATGCTGACCCAACTTATCCTGACCAAACAACCATCGCAGCCAGTTATCAGGTCAATTCCCTGGCGAAGATTTTCTTCACGCAGCGTTTGGCGTCGCAGGCCATCACCGCCATCAGCGATGTCAGCTCTTCAGGTTTTGCCGAAACTGCTTCACGGCGTGAAACGGCTATCGGCGTTGAATCTCCGCTCAATAAATTCACGACGATGAGCGGGCGCTATCAAATCAATAATGGCATCAACGGCACAGACAGCTTCGCCGTCGTTGGCTTGATGAATCGTTTCCCAATCAATAAAGTTTTCTCGCTGGATGCCGGGTACGAACGCGGCATGCACTTGAAAGGCAATGGCAACAGCTTTAATAACGCGATGTTTGGCGTGAGCTATAATCCGACCGATAATTTCCGTTCAGCCGCACGATATGAGCTGCGCGATTTGAATGGCTTCGGCAACATCTTTACTGTAGGAGCTGCCGGGAAACTCGCGGCTGGCTTTACAACTCTTGGCCGCGTTCAATATTCCAAAACTGCCTTCCAAAACCAGGGCAATACAACAATGAACGGACAACTCGCCGCCGCATGGCGTCCGCTGGAATCAGACCGCACCGCCTTCCTGGTTAGTTATACGCATCGTTCAATCGAACAGAATTCAAGTCAGAGCTTCGCTCCCTCCATTGACCGGGATGACATTATTTCGGCTGATGGCTTGTATCAACCATTCCGTCGCTTAGAAATATATGGACGCTATGCCATGAAGTTCAATTCCAACGGACGCGACAATGTGCCGTTAGCTTCAACGATGACGATGTTGTTGCAGGGACGCGCTGAATTTCGGCTGGCAAAATACTTTGATCTGGCCGGCGAAGTTCGTTCGCTCTGGTTATCGGGTGGAGCCTCACGCCGCAATTCAATTGGCACCGAGTTAGGTTTCTGGGCGTTGTCTGATCTGCGCCTCGCGGGTGGTTATAACTTCACCCAAATGAAGGAAAACCCCGGCTATTTCGGAGGTATCGGCAACCTCACCAATTTGAATACACGCAAAGGGTTTTACTTTGTCGTGTCCTCGAAACTCTCGAATATGTTCAATTTGTTCGGTACTTCGCGGGAAGGCTTAGTCGGCTATGGGCCAGCACAAACAACCAATCCTGCGCCGTCACCTGCGCCAACAGCACAGCCTGCGGATTCGACCGCGAACCAATAGCACTGACCCACCCGCTACCGCAGGTGGTACTGATATTTTAAGTTTTTCCCTCGCCATTAGTCGGTCAAATGCCATTGGGTCAGGTAGCTTTTGTTAACCTGAGACCGACAATAATTTTCAGCCGGCAGATATTGTGTCATGGGGCAAAGCCTGATCATGGGTAACTCAGCCAGATGATCAGGCTTTATTTTTTACTCACTTCTTTCTGAAGCCGGTTTGAAGCTGACTATCATTCCAAGCTCTCGTGCATCTGCTAACTAACAAACACTCTTTTTCTTCTGAACCAACTGCGGTAAAGTCTCGTATCCGATTTAGTATCAATACTGCCCCCTGCATTCGAGGATTCACCGCATGAGATCAAAATATTTTTTCCTGTTCACTATCGCCGGATTATTTGTCGGCGCAATTTCCGCCAACTCTGCACTTGCAGCGGCGAGCAAAAAACCTGCGCCAGTCGCCATGACTTTCAGCAAAAATGTCGCGCCGATTTTTAATCGTGCCTGTGCGCAATGCCATCAGCCAAATGACATCGCGCCGTTTTCTGTGCTGAGTTACAAAGATGTGCGGCCCTGGGCAAAATCCATCCGTGAAAAAGTCGTCAACCGGGAAATGCCGCCCTGGCATGCGGATCCGCATTAC
>JANMKB010000097.1:0-2817 GCA_031371805.1 Blastocatellia bacterium
ACGAATGCCGCGAATACATTTTTCTTCAAAGCTTTCGACGGCGTTTTTCAATACTTCCAAAGATTCCAGCAGTGCATACGCGACGTAAGGCATCATCACGTTAAGTTCAAGCTGTCCTGCCTGGGCACACATCATCATTGCCGTGTCGTGACCGATAATATGAAAGCAAACCATATTTATCATTTCCGCCATCACCGGATTGACCTTGCCTGGCATGATTGAAGAGCCTGGTTGTACCGCCGGCAATTCGATTTCATCCAATCCTGTATGCGGCCCTGAGCTAAGCAGGCGCAGGTCATTCGCAATTTTGCTCAACTCCACAGCAAAGCCACGTAAAGCAGAGGAGAGCGCGAGAAAATCACTCAGGCTTTGTTGTGATTGAATGCGATCAGGAGCTTCTCGTAAAAGCAGGCCAGTAAATTTGCTCAAATGAGCAACCGCCAAACGAGCATAATCAGGATGTGTATTGACGCCAGTTCCGATGGCAGTTCCGCCCAGCGGCACTTCCAGCAACAACCCTTCGATATTTTTTATCGCCGAAAACGGACGCCACAGATTGCCCGCATATCCCTTAAATTCCTGACCCAGCGTCAGGGCAGTAGCATCGTGCAAATGAGTACGGCCTGATTTTATAACCTCGGAAAATTCCTGTGCTTTAGCTTGTAGCGAAGCACAGAGTTTGAGGATGGCGGGGAGCAATTTAGACAACAGTCGCAAGGCTGCAATACGCATAGCAGTCGGCATGATGTCATTGGTGGATTGTGATTGATTGACGTGATCGTTGGGATGCAAATGCGCGTAATCGCCACGTGCCTCGCCCAGGATTTCCAGCGCACGATTGGCAATGACCTCATTGACATTCATGTTGTATGAAGTTCCGGCCCCGGCTTGAAAAACATCCAGCGTAAATTCTTCCTGCCACTTGCCAGCAATCACTTCTTTCGCCGCGCTGATAATCGCCTTCGCCAGGTCAGGCGCAAGTGTCCCCGTTTGCTGATTGGCTTGTGCTGCCGCCTGCTTTATTTCTGCCAGCGCCGTAATTAGTGCTGGATGAACGCGTAATCGGCTGATCTGAAAATTATCCAGTGCGCGTTTGGTCTGAACACCATACAGAGCAACAGATGGTACAGATATTTCACCCAGCGGGTCTCGTTCGACACGGGTTACACTTTTGTGGACAGGCATAATTATTCGTCAGTCCGAATCTTATCTTCAGCGAGTTTTCCCGGCTCGTCCTGAGCGCGGAGTCGGCGTGTGGTAGATTTGTTCACAAGTATTTTTCCTATCTGCCAACCATCTCATACATCCGCATCTCGACCATCGAAATCGTGGCTTCTTCATCTTCTGCCAAAGAAAGCCGCACGACATTTACCGCTTGTCCGGGTTGCAGGATTTGCAACGATAATGTCTGACCGTTGCTAAACCGGATGGCATCACGATGATATCCCTCGTCAGCGTGCAATTGTGTAAAAACTACCTCTTCTGTAGCGTTGATATTAAACTTCTGCTGCATCGCTGTGGAAAAATCCTGTACCGTCAAACGAGCGCCGGGCGGAACACAAACAGCACAAGGCAATGGCTCAGGATCATTGGCAAAAAAGTCTTTGACCTGTTGCCAGAAACTGCGCTCTGGTGGGACAGCAGTGATCAGTCCTTTAGTTCCCGTTGGAAAATCGAAAACCCGCAATCTTTCGCCTTCAGCGGCAAGCCGATTGGGCACTTCCATTAATGAATAATCACACATAATTTTACCTCTCTTTCGGATCAGGTTTTGACCCTGGTCTGGTCTATCTTCTTAACTAATTATTACGCACTGAAGCGAGTAACAAGTGATTAATTTTAATAACCAAATTACCTGGAGCAAGTGGTATGCCGTCAAAAGGTGTAAACGACCAGAACAGAACAGATAAATCTTGATGCAGCCGGACTGCCTGTAATCGAAACAGTTGATCTGTTTCAATACATCCGTTACTACTCTTTTTTTAATAGAGAATGGTTTTAATGCAGCACGCTTTGAAGGGTAACAAGGCAGATAAGCAGCAGATATTTTTAATAGAGAAAAAAGCGACGATTAGATTTCCCCCACTGACTCCTGGCATCCTCTTTGCAGAAGCTAAGTAGTGACAAAAGAAACTTACCGAAAGGATTGATTAACCAATAATGAAACCAGGGAAAAAACAGGACAAAAAGAAAATTCGTAAGGGAGAAACAATGGACTTTATCAGCAATATTTCAGAACTTCGGGCACGGGCACGTAAACAAATCGAAGAGGGCGCAGTGACCCAGGATTACCCGCTTGATCGTGAACAGGTAGTCGGCATTTTGAATGCAGCGCTGGCAACAGAAATCGTCTGCGTGCTGCGTTATCGTTATCATTATTTTGCCGCTCGTGGGATTCACTCAGCAGCAGTCGCCGAAGAATTTCTTCAGCATTCCAACGAAGAACAACAGCATGCCGATATGCTGGCGGCACGCATTATGCAACTGGGTGGCAAGCCGGAAATGAACCCTGCCGGGCTGACAGGCCTGAGTCACAGCGAATATAAAGAGGGTTCTTCGCTGGATGAAATGATCCGTGAAGACCTTATTGCCGAACGCATTGCCATTGAAAGTTATCGGGAAATGATTCATTTCTTTGGCGATAAAGACACGACTTCGCGTCGCATGCTGGAGGAAATTCTGGCGAAAGAGGAAGAACACGCAGATGAATTGTCTGATCTGCTGGTAGAAATTGATAAGCCTGTCTCAGCTAAAAAGCGGACGGCTTAATCCCAAAACAAAAAGTGGTTTTATCGGTTATCTTTCGCATAACCGATA
>JANMKB010000122.1:0-27705 GCA_031371805.1 Blastocatellia bacterium
TGGTTTATATTTGAACGCTACGCAGGCGGAAGAACTGCTCGATATTTATCATCAGGGCGAATTTGAAAAAGCGCAGTGGAGCGGAATTCACACTCAAATTGCCAGCCATGATGCGCTGGAAAATCATCTTTCCATTTTGCAAAAAACTTTTGCGGTCGAAGCAATTCAAGCCCGAAAATTAACGGTCGCCGTTGATTGTTGCAACGGAGCCTGTGCGTTGCTGAGTCCGCGCTGGCTGGGAAATCTGGGTTGCGCCGTGCTGGCAATCAACGATGATATTACGCTTCCCTTCCCGCACAACCCGGAACCCAAACGCGAAACGATGGCACAGCTTCGCGCCGTTGTGAAAGCCGGCAAAGCAGACATCGGATTCGCACACGATGCCAATGGCGAACGCCTGGGGATCGTGACAGAAACTGGCGAAATTCTGTCCGAAGAAATGACGCTGGCGATAGCCACCGAAATCAGGCTCAGCCAAAATCCTGGCGTCGTAGTCACACATCTTTCAACCAGTTCGGTCATTGAAAAAATCGCGCAACGTTACAACTCAACCGTGATTCGTACTCCGGTTGGGCAGGCATATATTTCCGAAGCGATGCTGGAACACAACGCCGTGATTGGCGGCGAAGGCAACGGCGCAGTCGTCATTCCCGCAGTTCAATACACCAATGACAGCGCGGCGGCAATCGGCTTAATTCTTGCGCACATGGCAAAAACCGGTCAGCGCATTTCAGAAGTAGCCGCCGCAATTCCAACCTCGGTGATGCTCAAACGCTACGTTCCGGTTGAGCCGCAATTGTTATTTTCAAAACTTAATGACGTGCGAAAAGAAGTCGAGGACGCAGGCGCTGAGAACATTGATTTCAGCGATGGCATCAAGCTTTCATGGGCAGATGGCTGGGTGCATATTCGCGCCTCAAACACGGAATCCATGATTCGAATCATTGCCGAATCTGACGATCCTGAACGCGCCAGAGATTTACTGGATTGGGCGCTTGATCGTGTAAAAAAAAGTTAAGAAGCTGTTTGAAAACTCGTTTTTTCTTGTTGTCGAAGATGACACACAATATAGCCTGGCGAGCATCGCCAGGAATGCGGCAAAAAGTAATTCGCTCGCTGTAGGCGAGCAACATTTGCCTGGCGAAAACATTCAAGCGCAGTTGTGCGTCGCCTTCAGCGACGGATTAACCATTTATTTTGTTTCCCAGCGATACTCGCTGGGCTATATTGTTCGTCGCCGTTGGCGACCTGATCGGAATAAATCGTATGTTCATTAATAATTGTGTCATCACCATCAAACAAACGATTCTGGCACGCGGTGGACGCGCCACTGTTCTCGCGCAGCAGGGAGACGCCACCGCGCTCCGTCTGATTAAAGCTGATGCCGAACAACAACGGACAATTGCGGTCGTGCGCAAAACGCTGACTCGGTATAAAATTAACTTCACCGAATTTTCAGCGCACAATTTTTCCGCCGCCGAAAAACGTAAAATCAAGGCCGCAGATTTGGTTATCTCCATTGGTGGCGATGGCACGGCGCTGGGGACTTCGCATTACATCACCGATGGCATAATGCTCGGCGTAAATTCGGCTCCGGGTGACAGCATCGGGCATTTCTGTCATACCCATCGCCAAAACTTCGCGGCGAAATTTGCGGATATTTTGCAGGGGCGCTGGCAACCTACACCCCTGGCGCGGCTGACAATTACGCTGGATGACAAAGCTCTTCCCGAACTGGCGCTGAATGATGTTTTAATTGCGCAGGATTGTCCCGCCGCGACGACGCGTTACATTATTCAGACAGGCGCGAGCAGCGAAGAACAACGTAGTTCCGGCATTTGGATTTCGACTCCGGCGGGATCAACGGCGGGCATCAAATCGGCGGGTGGAAAAGTAATGCCGCTCAATTCAAAACGCCTGCAATATCTGGTGCGGGAACTTTATCGTGAACCGCAACGCAGCTATGCGCTGACCCATGGTTTTATTGCGGCAAACGAAGAAATCATCGTTGCCTCGAAAATGCAGAAAGCCCATCTCTATGTGGACGGCGCCCGCACGATTTATGATTTTCCGTTTGGGACACGCGCAAAAATCAAAATTGCAGAAGCAGACTTAAAACTTTTCATCAGCCAGGAAAAATAATTTCTAACGTGATTGCCGTCACAAATCCAGTCCAATAAAAGCCTGGCTCTTGACCACTCATCGGTGCATGTTAAACTGCATGTGTCGGCAGCAAAATCCTCGCAATTAAGAGTTGGCTACAACTAATTTTGCAATCATTCTTTGACTCCGTTCTGCGCTACCAATCTGGCCTGGAGATATTATGTCATCATTTTTTCCCCCCTTTACTCAGGTTGCCTGTTTTCAACCCCGCTTCCTGTCGCTTGTTTTTTTATTGCTCATTCTGGCTGTTTTTACACTCCCTGCAAATGCTCATGAAGCTGGTTATTATGGGTTTCAAACGCCCAGCCAATTGCCAGTCAACCCCAGCAGTCTGGTGTTGCGAGCATCACAAATTGAGGTGCCAGCAAACACAATCTTTTCACTGCATTTGCTGAAAGGACCACAGGTCGTCGCCACCAGCCGCACGGTGTTTACTGCCGCCTATAAGAACCTCTCAATTTTTACCGGCGTCGCCGTTGCCACCTTTCGTCCGACTGGTTCCAACGATTCACCAGGCGAAAATTTCCCCGGCGCAACCTTGTATACCGGAACTGCCGATCTGAATGATGTCGCCACTAATCCGCAAAATTATAGTTTCTTTTATGAACTGTCCGACGGTTACCTCGCCCCCAAAGATAAAATCCTGGCGACCGCAGATGCTAGTTTTTCTTTCGTAGACCTCAAGTTAAATTCGATTGCCGCGGCGTCCCGACAAAGCGATCAGAAACCTGGTTCAGTTCTTTTTTATCATCGCTATCTTTCCAGCCTGACCAGCCTCAACGGCAACAACACGACCATCAGCATCACAAATACTTCGCCTGTTGACAGTGCCAGAGTGCGCATGTTTTTCATCAACATTGCCGATTGCTCGTCCTTTGAACAGGGAGTTTGCCTGGCGTCCGGGCAGACACTTAGTTTTTCGATGAGAGATTTTGACCCGCTCAGTACCGGATATTGCATGGCTTTCGCCTGTGATGCAGAGGGCCGCCCAGCCCAGTTTAACTGGTTGATTGGCAATGCACAGATCAGACAAACCAGTCCGGCCAACAATCAATTTTATGATGCCAGCCTGAGCGCCATTGCCCTTGCCAAACGCAGCACCGGCTCAGTCGCCGTCAGCAATAACAAAGCGGAACTGGCCTTTGACGATGTAACGTATGATCGCTTGCCGGGACAACTGGCGGCGGACAATGTGCCGAGCCAGGCCGGCGCCGGCAGCAACGCCAACGCGACAATGCTGATGCTTTATCGTCCAATCCCGGATTTGAGCGGCGGGAGTATTAATCCACGGGTTGATTTTATGGCTTATAACAATGCAGTGAGCACGGCTGTCGCGAGTCAGGTAATTGGCTGTTATGGAGAATTGCGCTTGTCATCGCTGCGCTTCAATCCACAATTGAATACGCTGATTTCACTGGGGAAAACAGGCTGGATCAAGATTTTCGCGAATGATAACGGGCCGTTGCTGGGCGCACAATTTAACAGCGGCTCTTACACCAGCGGAACGACATTACGCGCCCTGACCTATGCGAGCGATTACCGCATTAGTGTGCCGATCAGAGTTCCTGGCTGTTAGGACAGCTTAAACCAAATTTGCTTGTGGGAGAGCAGGTTGGGAACCTACCCTCCAATTCACTGGAAAACTTACTTTACGCTGTATTAGGATTCTGGAAATTAAGAGTTCCCCAAAACACGCCTCACGAGGTATGGAATGAAACGAAATCTCTCATCCACCTATCAAACACCTTTACGCTGCAAGGACGCTCCAGCCCTGTCCATTACACTCTCTAAATATGTCTCTCATCGGTTAGGGCGTGCGCCTCAATCTCAGGCGATTAATTTTCTAACAAAGCCTTTCTGTGCGCCGACCTTTACGCAATTCTGGTGGTACTGGAATCCCGTCTTTGGCTACTACTTGTACTTCCAGTGCTATCGCCCATTAAGGAAATTCCTGCCACGTTCGATGTCGGTGCTGGTCACATTCATCTTCTGCGGCATCATTCACGACTTGCCATTCAATCTGGTGGCGGCGCTGCACGGGAACAGTCGCTCTTCGTTTACGCTAACAACGATGTTCATGCTGCTGGGGTTGATTGTAGTCCTGACTGAGGCGGCGAGGGTGTCGTTTTCGAGCGTACCTGTAAAGCTGCGCTGGATAATACACCTAGTAAACATTTTCTTGTGCTGGAGGCTGGCTCTTTACCTAACCACTGCGGCCTGACAAAGGCTGGCAGCAAACGCGCAAATGGTCCCTCTTCTTTTCATCAAGGCAAGGTCTGCGGCTCGCATTTACGCAGGCTGAGATTGGCCGCAACATGCGTTCGCGCTTCTATCAAAGTCTTAAATCGCCCCGCCGCCACGGCCTGCACTAAAACATTGCCAATCACCGTTGCTTCAATCGGCCCCGCTAAAACAGGCTTACTGCAAGCGTTCGCTGTTGCCTGATTCAAATAATTATTCAGTGAACCACCGCCGACAATCTGGACGCCGTTGATTTTTTTTCTCGTGAGTTTCTCAATTGTTTCAAGCACCGAAGCGTAACGAAGCGCGAGCGAATCAAGAATAATTTTCGCAATAAAAGCTGGCTCGTCGCTGGTTTCCTGTCCAGCTTCAACCAGCATTTCTTTGATGGCGGCGAGCATGCTCGGAGGATTAAAAAGCCGCGCATCATCGGGAAAAATCAACGCCGAAGTATCTGAAAGTGCAGCGACTTCGTGCAGCAAAATATCGTAATCAACTGCTAAGCCCTGTGCCTGCCATTCCTTGCGGCACGATTCCAGCAACCACAATCCCATCACATTTTTTAAGAAACGAATTGTTCCGAACGCGCCGCCTTCATTGGTGAAATTGTGCTGTGCGGTTTCAGTATTTATCAGCGGCGCATCAAGCTCGACACCAACCAATGACCACGTGCCGGAAGAAATGTACGCCCAATTTTCCTTGAGCGGTGCGCCTGCGACGGCGCTGCCCGTGTCGTGTGTAGCGGGTGCGATGACCTTCACATTTTGCAAATTTAATTCTTCGGCAAGTTCGGGTTTAAGCTGTCCAACTTCGTCTCCAGCGGAAATAATTTCGGTAAATAAATGTTGTGGCAGGTTGAGCGCCGCAATAATTTTTTCATCCCACGAACGGCTTTCCGCATTCACCATCTGCATTGTAGTCGCATTCGTATATTCCGTCACCGCCCTGCCCGTCAGGAAAAAATTAATCAGGTCAGGCATCAGCAAAAGCTTGTCAGCATTGGGTGCAACGCCTTCGTGCGCGTGGGCGCAAAGCTGCGAACTGGTATTGAGCATCAAAAATTGAATGCCTGTTCTGGCATAAATTTCTTCGCGTGGCATCTGCGAAAAAAGTTGCTCAAAAATATTTGCCGTTCGTTCATCGCGGTAACAAATTGGGTCTTCAAGCAAATTTCCTTTCGCGTCAATTAAGCCGTAATCAACTGCCCAACTGTCTACGCCGAGGCTGTAAACAGGGCGTCCAAGTTCCCTGGCGCGGATTGAAGCCGATGCCAATCCCGCTTTAATTTCTGTCAAAATATGTACGAAGTCCCAACGCAAATGTCCGTCCAACTGACGCGGCGGATATTGAAAACGATGAATTTGTTCCAGCAAAAATTCACCGGAAGAAAGTCCGGCAAGGAAGACACGTCCACTGCCTGCGCCGAGGTCAATTGCGATGTACAAAGAATTATCAACCATTAATTATTTTGGTTACTGATCTTTGGGTTTGGGACTTAGGACTTTGTTTTTTCCATAACCAAAGTCCTAAGTCCCAAAATCAACTAAACAATTCCCGCCGAAATTTCGATGGCCGCCGGACGCTCTTCGGCTTTGCGTTGACGATAGCTGCTGGCGCGATACGTTGCGAGTGGATCAATTGCACCACCTTCGCGTTGCCGCGCTGACGCAATAATCGGCGCGACATCCATCGTGAATGCCTGCTTCAGCGTTTGCAGTGCAACCATTGCATCGCCTTTTTCCTGCGCTTCTCGTAAACGGTCGCGGTCTACCAAATGCGCTTGAATATAGGCGCGTTGCAATTCGACGGCGCTCATCATCAGGGATTCAATCGGGTCGGTGACGTTATGCGATTGATCCAACATATACGCCGGATTGAAATCAGGAGTGCCATCGGTTTGGGCTTCGACAAGTTCATTGAAAATTAAAAATAATTGGAATGGTTTGATCGAGCCTGCGTCCAAATCATCATCGCCATATTTGCTGTCGTTGAAATGGAAGCCACCGAGTTTACCTGCCTGAACCAACCGCGCCACGACCATTTCAATGTTCACATTCGGCGCGTGATGACCGAGGTCAACTAAGCATTGCGCTTTTGGCCCAAGTTGCGTAGCGCAAAAATAATTCGTCCCCCAATCATTAATCACCGTCGAGTAAAACGCGGGTTCATACATTTTGTGTTCCGTAAACACGCGCCAATCGTCGGGCAAAGCGTTATAAATTTCGCGCATACTTTCGAGGTAGCGTTCCAGCGTTTTTCTAAAATTTTGTTGTCCCGGAAAATTCCCGCCATCGCCAATCCAGACCGTGTGCGCTTTGGAACCGAGCGCTTTGCCAATCTCAATACACTCAATATTGTGGGCGACCGCTTGCGCCCGGACGGCTACATCAGGATGCGTCAGGCTGCCGAATTTATACGATAATTTTTGCTCCGCCTGGTCCTGAAACGTATTGGAATTCATCGCGTCAAACGTCAGCCCGCGTTCGTTCGCAAAGGCTTTGAGCGTTGCCACATTGTCCGGTTTATCCCACGGAATGTGCAGCGAAATTGTTGATGTAGCGCGAACCAGTTGATTAATCGTCGCGCAATCCGCCAGCTTTTCATAAATGCCGCGCGGTTCGCCGATACCCGGAAAACGGGCAAAGCGCGTTCCGCCTGTGCCTACGCCCCACGAAGGGACTGCGACCTGGAAGGCTTGAGCGCGTGCGGTCAGGTCTTCGATGTTGAGGCCGCGCCGTTGCAGTTGTTTGCCGAGATGCGCGTAATCTTCTTCCAACCACGCTTTGGCTTTATCATTTTGTTCGGCGATGAGGCCATCAGAAATTTCAAAAGGTACAGTCATTTTTTTTCATCCCTTTTCATCCACGAAGTTACACGAAAGAACACGAAGAAATAGCAAGCATGTCTTTCTTCTTCGTGTCTCTTTGTGTGGCTTTGTGGATGAGTAATTGTTTTACCTTAAAAACCCATCCTGCAACCCGCCATCTACAGGAATAACATGCCCCGTCGTTTTGCCTAAGCGTTTTGTCACCAGCAGGAAAATAGCCTCGGCCTGATCGTCCGGTTCGATAGCAACTTGCGTGAGCGTGCGCTTGGCGTAAAAATTTGCCAGCTTATCGCGTAGCGTTTCCGTGTCTTCGTCCTCACTAAATTCAATGGCGTATTTTGCCAGCGAAGCGATGACACGATCACGCGGGAACATTGTGCTGCCTTTGACTACCGTAGCAGGCGCAACCGCATTCACGCGCACGAGAGGGGACATTTCGATTGCCAATTCGCGCACCAAATGATTTGCCGCAGCTTTGCTGGTGTCATAAGCGAGACTCCCCTTTTTCGCTACAACAGCGTTGGCGCTCGTAGTCAGCACAACGTTCGCGGGCAAGCCCTGGCGCTTGAAAATCTTGTTGGCTTCGTCAGCAACGATGTACGCGCCTGTGACATTAATGGCGAATGTTTTGTCCCATAATTGATCTGAAATATAGCCTGCTTTATCAGGCGGAACGAAAATGCCTGCGGTCACGACTACGGTGTCAATTCCGCCATACGCCAGCATCACATCGGCGAACATTTTCTGCACACTCGCGCGATCTGTGATGTTGCATGCAAGGCCAATGGCCGGGCCGCAATTACTGATTCCTGTGCCCGCTACGCCGATGCCTTCGCCGTATTGCTTGATGATTTCCTGCGCGGTTTCTTTGGCAGAATTTTCATCCAAATCTACGCAAACAATATGCGCACCTTCTTTGACCAAACGATGTGCCGTCGCTTTGCCGATGCCTGCGCCCGCGCCAATCACGACGATGATTTGGCGATCCAATTCTTTTTCGGCGGGCATTCGTCGCAGTTTCGCTTCTTCCAGCAACCAGTATTCGATGTCGAACGCTTCCTGTTGATCCATCGCTTCGTATTGGTCAATGGCTTCTGCGCCGCGCATCACTTCAATCGCGCAGTTATAAAATTCAGCCGCTACACGCGATTCACTTTTGTTTTTTCCAAACGCGATCATGCCGATACCGGGAATCAAAACTACGGTCGGATTCGCGTCACGCATCGCAGGCGAATCGGGATGTTTGCAGCGGTCATAATACGCGGCGTAATCCTGGCGATATTGCATGATGCCTGTTTCGATCAATGTTTTCAGGGCTGCGAGATCATCGCTGGCCGGATTCCAGTCAATGAACAACGGTTTGATCTTGGTGCGCAAAAAGTGATCAGGACATGAGGTGCCGAGTTCAGCCAGGCGCGGCGCGTCTACGCTATTCACAAAGCGCAACATTTTTGCATCGTCCTGCACCGTTCCTACCATGCGTTTATTGGACGATACTTTGCCGCGCAGCCAGGGTAGTAAATCAACGAGGAGTTTCTGGCGTTCGGCTTCGGGTAACGACTCATGTTTTTGTCCACCAAAAGTTTTTTCGCCTTTGTCTTTTGATTCGATGTATTGCGCCGCAGTATCAATAATTTCGAGCGCAGTTTCGTAACAAGTCTTGTCGTTATTCGCCCACGAAGACATGCCATGATGACCAAGTACAATTCCCTTCGCTTTCGGATTATCGGCAATCATGGATTCAATCATCAGCCCGATGTCAAAGCCCGGTCGTTGCCACGGAATATATAAAACTTCGTCGCCAAAAACTTCTTTCGTGAGCCGTTCCTGATTGACCGAAGCCGCAATCGCAATCACCGAATTCGGGTGCAAATGGTCTACATGTTTAAACGGTACGAACGTGTGCAGCGGCGTATCAATCGAACATGCGCGCGGGTTCAGGTTGTAGACACAATGGTTGTAAAGCGTCACCATCGCGTCTTCGATTTCGGTCTTCGCGCCTTTGTGCGGATGATTGGTGTACAGCGGTTTCATCGTGCGAACTTTGTCGAGGTAGAGCGAAGCAAAACCATCGCGCTTCGCCGTCCGCAAATCGCCGCCGGAGCCTTTGATCCATAGCACTTCGACTTCTGCGCCCGTCAGCGGGTCTTTTTCCATCAGCTTCGATGAAGTATTTCCGCCGCCCGTATTCGTCAGCGTCAAATCATCGCCGAGCCGATTGGAGCGATACACCAACCGATCCGCGCCAGATAATTTATTGGCTTCTTCGTCTTTCCAAAGATAAGTTACGTGTTTGAAATTTTCCTGCTTGCTCATTTTTCCTCAATTTTATTGATGATTTGTAAGGTCTGAATTTTTCTAAACGATAAATTTATTGTGCTGCATTGTAGTACGATTTGAAGCTTGTCGCACTCGTTACGAGGCTTTTATGCAACAAAATGTCAGATGTTTTTCGATGAGACGTAATCGGTGATTTCTTTAATTATCTCAGTTATTTTATTTTCCAGACGCTTGTGTATTTTTTGCGGTATTTGGGGTCAGCTTCTGTTTCGATTAAAGCTAAAGCCGTTTCCTGAATCTTTTTGTCTGCCGTTGCGTCAAAAAGTTTTTTCAAAGCGATAGAAATATCGTAGCGAAACAGTGTGCCATTTTTTTCAGTAGCGCATTCCTTAAACCGCAGCGTGTAACCATCCAGCACCAGCTGTAAGTATTTTTTGTTAACACGCCCGATTTTCCAAAGTGCTTGCAATGAATGACGCGCGGTCACTATTCGTTCATCTCTGGTCACCGCCAACAACACGTCAAAATCTTTCAGCATTTTATTTTTCGGATCGCTTTGCGCGAGTTCACATAAAAATTGCGCAGCAATTGTGCGCTGATGATTATCGCCGCTGCGGGTCATTTCTTTGAGTTCGTCCCACACATCATACGCCCAATCCACGGGGCTTTTGGCAAGTGTGACTAATTCCTGAAACGCGGCGTAGCGAACATTCGCATCTTTTGAATGCAGTAAATCAGCCTTCGCTCGTAAGTCGTCATTCATAATTTTATCTTCACCGTTTCTTCGCAACAGCGGCCTTCGGCGCAAAAATTGTCAGGTCAATCGCGTTCGCCATCGCTTCATATCCGGCATCGCCCGGATGCAGCCAATCTCCTGCGTGAAAGGTTTCCATAAATTTTTTAGGATTTTTCGGATCACGCGTCGCCGCATCAAAATCTACGACCGCATCAAACGTGCCACTCGTGCGAATCCATTGATTGACAATGGTGCGTGCGGCTTCGCCTTTTTCGGTGAACGCACGCGAGCCATCAAATGGAGTCAGCGTGCAACCGATGATATTCAAGCCGCGTGCGTGTGCGTGTTCGATAATTTGTTTGTAGCCTGCCAGCAAATCTTCGGCGACGATTTTTGCCTCCGCTTCATCCGTTCGCGTACGCGAAGAAATATCGTTGATGCCTTCCATCAGCATTACAAATTTTACGCCGGGTTGCATCAGTACATCGCGTTCCAGTCGCGTCAGTGCGCTTAAGCCGCCCAGCATTCCTCCGCCATTTCGCAGGACTTGATTGCCGGAAATCCCAACGTTCACGATACCTAAATTTGCGGTACGTTTGTCGCTTTGCAAGCGCTTCGCAAAATAGCCAGGCCACGTGTGATCGGTGTTCGGCATGGAGCCATGACCATCCGTAATCGAATCACCGAACGCAACAATCGTCGCAGCATTCGCGGGTGCGAGTACGTCTACGCCTGCGAGCCAGTAATACGAAAGCGAAGTCGCCGCATCAGCAATTTCTGCGCTACCGGAAAAATCGCCTTCTTTCGATAAATAAGCAGTATGCTCACCAAACAAATGCGTACTCGTCGCGCTTTCTTTTGGCACATATAAGCTCACTGCCAGTTCAGCTTGCGGCGCGATTTTGAATTCAACGGGATCGCTCCACATCACTGCACCGGACGGAATCGTAACGTTAGGGCGACCGCTAAACGTCAGCGCACGATCTGAAGCAGGAATAATAGCCGCATCTTTGTTACACAAAGCAATATGCGCGGCTCCGATTTGCAATGGGCTTCCGCCAAAAGCATTGACCAGGCGCACACGCACGCGATGTCCACCAACACTGGTTCTAACGATCATTCGTACAGTTTGATTGTTGACAGTTTGCCAGGCTTGCGGAATGGCTAAATTCACAGGCGGTGGAGGATTTTGCGGCGGACGCGGCGCAGTTGGGCCAGTTTGTAATAATTGCTGCGCGGTTCCCCACGTTGCAATCCAATGCTCCTGCGCTTGTGCATTCGCAAAAATGCTCAGCAAAATTGTAAATACGAAACTTATCTGCCACTTATTAGTCAGATTCTTTTTCATTGTTTTTTAGTCTGCACTCTCAGGTTTTATTGCTCAACTTTTTGCTTCGTTACTTCTGGTCGTGAAAAATTTGGCGCTGCCAGCGTCCGCGTTTTCAGATTACGTGAGCGTTGGTATTCCGCAAAGGCTTTTTGCTGTTCTGCTGCATTTCCTAATATTTTGTAAGCTTGCGCCAGTTGAAACCAGGCAACTTCATTGCGGGCATTTAAGGCAACTGCTTTGCGTAACGGCGGAACTGCCTGCTTCGCCTGTTGTAGCGCAACCTCTGTACGTCCTAAGCCAACTAACGCATCTTCAAAATCAGGATAATGTTTGACGGCGAGGGCAAATAATTCTTTGGCCTGCTCAAAGCGTGAAGCCTTGCGATGAAGCTCGCCTGCTTCATACGCCGCATTTGCATTCGTCGGATCAAGCTGCAATTCCTGCTCGAATTCTTTGAGCGCCGCTGTTTCAGCATTCGCATCCTGAGCGGCACGCGCTAACTGTACACGCCCGAGGCGAAAATGAATGCCGGGATGATTCGGATTTATTTTCAGAACTGCCTGATATGCACCGAGCGCGGATTCCAACTGTCCCTGACTTTCGTGCGCTTCGCCCGCCGCCAAATGCAGCCAGAGTGAATCCGGCGCAACCTGTGAGATTTTCACCACCGAAAGATAAGCGTAATTCGCAAACAAGCGGCTCGCATGATAAAGAATTTCCGGGTCTTTGGGATACAGGCGCGTTAATTCCAAAGCAATTTCTACGGCTTTGTCATCTTGTTGCAACCCCGTGTAGGCGCGTTGCAATTGCAATCCGCTCGAACGCTTTAAGGCAGGATCAGTCGTGCGCTTGAAACCTTTTTGCAGAATTGGAACGGCTTCCTGATATTGCCCTAATTCTGAAAGCGACATCGCCAGTAACACATCAATATTCGGCAACGTCGGTTTTAGTTTAATCGCCTGACGCAACGCGGGTACAGCCTGTTCAAATTTACCGGATTGAAAATAAATCAAGCCGAGTCGCGCATGCGCTTCCGCCATATTGGGAGCCAATTCGCGGATTTTTTCATAAGCTTGTGCAGCTTCGTCATAACGCCCCGCCGCCAAAGCTTTTTCTCCGGCTTGGGCATAACGCTGTAATTGCGCGTCGCTGGCTGATTGAGCGAACACACTAATAGATGTAATTAATAAAAAAATTAAGACTCTTGCCAATTTAATTCTCCCTGAGAAAAAGACCCGCCAGATCATTGTGACCTGACGGGTCTTTTTGCTCAAGTATTCACCTGACCCATTACCAAACTATCTTTGCACCTAACTGATTGATACGAGCCGCCCGTGTGCTGAGGATTTTTCCAAAATTCGGATCCGCTACACTACGAACGGGAACGCCCCACTGCGTATGATTGAAAGCATTGAACGATTCAAAGCGGAACTGGAAGTTCAATTTCTCCGTAATCGCGAAATTCTTGAACAGTCCGGTATCCCAATTGTTAATGCCAGGAGCACGCAGAATGCTACGACCAGAAGTCCCAAGGAACCCTGGAGCAGGCTGTTTGAATGCCGACGTTGTAAACCATTGGTCAAGGGTTTTATTCAATTTAGCAGTCCCAACCAGATCAGCACGATTGGTTCCAAAAGTGTCATTCAGCCCTCCGGCATCTGCCGCAGTAACTGTCAAAGGAAATCCACTTTGGAAAGTGGCAATACCATTGACCTGCCAACCGCCAATCACAAGATCAGCAGCTTTGTTCAGCTTGCTGCCAAATTTCTTGCCGCGTCCAACGGGTAGTTCATAAACGAAGCTGCTCACCAAACGGTGATCCACATCGAATTCTGAACGACCTCGATCACGACGAATGTCGGCATTATTCAGGAAACCCTGCCAACCCGCCACATCGTTGCCAATGCCAGCGGCAGCAGATTTGCTGTCAATGCTCTTGGCAAACGTATACACCGCAGTGAAGAGGAAGGAATTGCTGCGATGTTCAACTTTGGCATTGAATGCGTTGTAGCTGGAATTACCTGACCAATCGCTGTCAATGTAAACACCAAAGTTAACGAACGGCTTTCTATTCGCAACCGGACAATCACCAACAGTTGGCGTCGCCGCGCAAACAGCCGGATTAGCAGGCGTCCGCGCTTGTGCAATATTGCGGCGCATTAACAAGTGCGTGCCTTTCGAGCCAATGTAATTGAGTTCGAGGGTAGTGTTTTTCATCAGTTCACGTTGCACACCGAGTGACCATTGCTGGACATAAGGATTACGCGGGTTCGGCGAGATATTCACCGCCAGAAATGAATTTGCCGCAGGTGTTGCAACTCCAACATTAGCAAAATTCGGGAATAAACTGTCCGTGGTAATCAGACCAGTCTGTCCTAAACTCTGGTTATAACTGCCACGACTCACATAAGGAAAGATGTCCGAAGCTCCATCAATTTCACGCCCTTCGGCAGAATCGAAGAAGATGCCATAGCCACCACGGACAACCGTCTTATCATCATTAAACGGACGATAGGCAAAGCCCAGACGCGGGGCGAAGACTTTCTTTGAGGCATCCGCCGGATTCCGACGATTGGCAAATTTGTAATAGCTCTGGTCACCAACAATTCCTTTGGCCACGAGTGTCTGATCTGCGACGAGCAAACCACCTTTGGGATTGGACAGATCGCGCCACCCCATCCGGTCATTCGTTTCATAAGGAACTGTACGGAAATCCCAACGCAGTCCCAGATTCACAGTCAGGCGAGAATTAACTTTCCAGTCGTCCTGAAGATATGGCGCGACATAGAGGAAGTTGAATTGACGAGGGTTGCCGGTTTTGCCTGCGACACTGAAGCCCGCTGGTTGGAACACGCTGGAGCCGGAGAAATAACCCAACAGGAAATCAGCTACCGCGTTATCTCTGGTCTTATTGCCAGTGAAGAAACCGCTATAGGTGAACTGACCAAGGAAGTCATTCGCCAGATCGCGTTGCAACGACCATTTGCGGAAGTTTAGCCCAAGATTCAGCGTATGTTTGCCGCGAATCCAAGTCGTCGTATTGCTGATGTCCCACATTGGTTGATAGCTGGCCTGGTAATCGTTAACCGCGCTGCCACCGCCGGAAAGCCCGGCCCCTACACCGCCAAATCCAACTGCCGGATAGGAACGCTGATCGTCAGGAAGCCCGGTAAAAACACCTGTTAATTTAAGCGGGTCAATATCGGATTGCGGAGCTGTTGCGCCGTGCTGATTGGCGGTTGCTTCGACATAGCCAAACCGAAACTGATTGACCAGGGTTGAGCTGAAAGGAATCGTATGTGAGATTTGCCAGTTCGTCGTTTTTTGCACGAAAAAGATGTCACCTAAATCCGTCGTATTGCCTATATTGCGGCTGGTGTAATCAGTATTGGTATAGCGTCCAAAAACCGTACCCCAGTGACCAAGTTGTTGATCGCCGCGAAAGGTGAATTGTTTTGTATCGGTCGGCAGGTTCCGGTTCCGAATGTAATTGCCCCCTGTGCCAGTAAAGTTCGGGGCGGGGAAAAACTTCGCCACCGCAAGTTGCGAGAGACGCGAGAATCGGTTGGTGGGGACGATATTATTGGCAAACGGCAGGCCGCTCACGGGATCAATAATTTGCGAGGTAAACTTACCGGCCAATTGATCCGGGGTTGGCACAGTCAACAGGTCTGTTTGTCCTCTGGTTGCCTTAAAGCCTTCAAAATTTGCCAGCCAGAAGGATTTATTTCGTCCATCATACAGTTTCGGAATCCAGACTGGTCCACCAACTACGAACCCATACTGATTTTGTCGCAGCTTGTTTTTCTTTAAGGGGTTCGTTGGAGTGCTTCTGGCATTGTTGAAGTAAGTGTTGGCGTCAAACGCATCATTACGACCAAACCAGAAGGCCGTTCCATGCAAATCGTTCGTGCCGGTTTTGCTGACGATGTTAACTTGATTGGCACTGAAACCATACTCCGCTGAGTACGTTCCGGTTTGCACCTTGAATTCCTGAATTGCATCTACTGACAAAATAGCCGCCGGAGTCCCGAGCGCAGTGTCAGTGTTTGATGTGCCGTCAATCAGGTAGTTGTTAGAGGTTGGGCGCGCACCATTAATGCTAATCGCGTTGCCTGCGCCCTGACGCATTCCGCCTTGCTCACCGCCAGTTTCGACCGTGCCGCCGTTCAAAAATAAGAGCGACAAAAAATTGCGTCCGTTGAGCGGCAATTGTGTGACTTGCTTCTGTGAAACAGTTTGCCCCATTGAAGCAGTTTCAGTGTCGAGTGTCACAGCCGCCGCCTGGACATCCACGGTGGCACTGACATCGCCAACCTTCAGGTCGAAATCTGCGCGGGCAATTTTATCCACTGTCAGTTGGATGTTGGATTGTTTAGAAGTGCTAAAACCGGATTGCGTTACCGTCACCGTATAAGGGCCAACCGGGAGCAAAGGAAATGAATAATTTCCTTCATCATTGGTTGTCGCTTCGCGCGTAAAACCATTGGATTGATTGGTAACAGTGACTTTCGCTTTGGCTAATACTGCACCACTGGCGTCTTTCACTGTGCCGGTAATTTGCCCCGTTGCGGTTTGCGCTTTGAGTGAACTTGTCACACTCAAAAGCAATGCGAGGAGAGCAAATAGAAAAGATATTTTTCTCATAGATTAAACTCCTTCAAAATAGGATCGTTAACAGATTGAAAACGACTACCCTGTGTGAAAAAACTATGGAATGATCAGACGAGAGGAGAGATGACCACACGCACTAAATCTCAAGCTGAATAAAGCTAAACACAACTCGTAAAATAATAGGTAGCTGCCTGTTGGACACACGGACACCCAGCACCTCTTCCAACTTTGAAAGAAGCATCAGCCCAACCAGCTAGATATTTTTCTATTTGTTAATTAACCCGCTTTTACGAGTACAATTCATCCAGCAAAGATGATTAGAATTATTAGAAATAATAAGAGTGATACAACAATTATGAATTATTGGCGCACCAGCACGATTTATCAATGAGAAATATTTCGCATATTCATTTTTCCATTATACGGAATAATAATTTGATAAATAAAAGACTTTACCAACGTTAATCTAAATGAGTCTCAACATTAGATTCCGACATACAGAATAAAAAATTACCAAGTCAAGGTAACGGCTGTGTAAATTCAGCTTCTCCAGCTAAGTCCAAAATCCAAAAATCAAAGGCCGAATGATTGGCTATAGGTTTCTTACGTGAGTCGTGTGGGGGCAGGCTTGTATCCTGTCCTGGCATGTGGGGCAGTCCCCTACAACTTTCTGAGTTTGGCTGAAAGATCAGTTTCAGGCGGGTAAATCAAGCCAACATTTTTTGGCGTAATCAATTGATGCTTGACGAAGACCGCTGATGGAGTCGCCTTCTTTTGCAGTATAGCGATAGCTAAGGGAATTAATTCTTCGCCGTAACGTTCCGGGAAATATCCGACACTACCGATTAATCGTGTTCCAGGGCGGCGCAGTTCGTCCCGTGCTGCACGAGTAGCATTTTGTCCAATCACAGCACATTCATTGACGCGCCCGGATTCTTCAAAAGCACGCAACGCACCCAGCGCACTAGGATCATTAACCGTTGCCACCAGTGTTCGCCTGGCTCCAATCCTACGCAAGTGGCGACGAACCACATCCAGGCTATGCTCAAAATCGCCTTTGACTTCCAGATGGGTCGTGATCATCGCCACCCCCGGCAACGTCTGATTCAATCCCGCCAAAGCTCCTGTGATGCGCAACTGCGGTAATGATCCGGCGAGCGGCAATTCCAGCAATAATACTTCCTCAACTTTGCCTTCCCAATTTTCTTTCGCCCAACGCCCTAATGCGCGTCCACCAATGACGCCGGCCTGATAGCTGTCCGCACCAAAATAAGTCGCGCCGGGATGCGGGATTTCGATGGCGATGACGGGGATATTCGCTTCAACAAATTTTGAGGAGATAATCGGCGCGACGTGTTCGTAGGCTTGAAACTCAAGGACTAAATTGACACCTTCTTTGATCAGCAAATCCGCATTGCGCAGCGCCGTTTTCGGACTGTAATTATTATTGACGGCAATCAGACGGATTTGTTCGCGCTCGGCAACACGATGGAGACTTTGGCTGACATCCTGCGAAAATTCTGAATCAGTTGATTGCGCGGCAAAGCCAATCGTGAACGTTGAAGAAGTAATAATTTGAACGCTACTGCGGTAAGCGCCTTTACTGACCCGCTCAATCATTCCGCCTTTAACCAGACTTTGCAGTAAACGAAAACATGTAGTCTTGCTCAATTCTACGCGTTCGACGACCTGCCCTAATGACAAGACTTCGTGGTGCTGAAAGGCGCGGAGGATGCGGCAGGCGCGCACTACAGCTTCAGCGGTTTCCGGCTCTTTTTTAACTTTTTGAATGAAGGTCTGCATACGTCCATACCGCAGGGAATTTAAGCCACGTCCATCGTTAAGGCAAGGAACACTGCTCACTAAGGCTTAAGGTAATTCCGCCCCTTGGTCTGACTTATCTTCAGGCTTTCCCAAAGTGCGGCGGCGCTCCCGCTCAGCCTTCGATCCTGTCTGCGCACCAGGTAAAAACGCCGCTGATGTCGTAAGCGCGTGTCACGAACCGGACGTAACAATCCGGCGCTCTCTTCCAATCGTGTCGCCCACGAGGAAAGTACCGCCACGCCTAAACCTGACGCCACTGCCTGCTTAATGGCATCGGTGTTGCGCAGCTCAACCACGCGGCGAAATGCGGGGATCAAATCTGCGAGTAAGGTTTCCGCGTTGGCGCGCGTACTGGAACCTCGTTCCCGCAAAAAAAGTATCCGGTCTTGCACCTGCTTCGCTTTGATTTCTCTGGCGCGAAACAGCGCATCATCACCGGCAGTGACCAGCCGCAATTCATCTGTGCCAATTTCCAAACGATGCCATCCTTCATCCATCGCCAGTTCGCCCACGACGCCGAGCGGAACGCGATATTCGCGCAACCATTCCAACACTTCGCCACTCGCTCCCACCATCAGCGTAGGGCGAGCGGCAGGATATTGTGCCTGAAATCGTTTTAGGAGTTCCGGCACACAATAAGCTCCCGGCGTGCTGGAAGCAGCGAGGGTAATTTCTCCCTGCACAATTCCGCGTGCCTCATTAAGGCGATGGGGGATTTCCTCGTAAAGCGCAAAAAGTTTATTTGCCTGTTCCAGCACGACTAAGCCCATTGTGGTCAGTATCATTCCGCGTGCTGTTCGTTCAAACAGTGGCTCGCCATAGCGCTGCTCTAATAATTTAAGGTGTGCCGAAACAGCGGGTTGACTGACAAACAATTCCTGCGCGGTGCGGGTCACATTGCCGCTTCGCGCCAACAAACGAAAGACGTGTAACGGGTAGAGATTAAATTCTTCAGCCATAATAAATATCTTATGTTATTTGTCAGAAAAATTGTATTTGAATTATACCGACACGAAGCCTAGGTTGAGGGACGAAAGGTTTTCTGATGTTTAGTCCTGATTATCTCCGTCCACTGATAACTATCTTTGTACTGTCGTTGCTGTCTTCACTCGAAAGTGTGATTCCGGCGGCAGGCGGACGAACGCACCGTTTGCGCCACGCAATAAAAAACCTCGCGCCGGGATTATTTAATGCCGTAGTTTTAGCTTTGCTGACGGCTCCGTTTGCCGCACGACTGGCAAGCTGGAATGAAAATCCTGGTTCAGGATTGTTGCCACTCCTCAATTTATCACCAGTAAATTCAATGGTTTTAGCGATTTTGTTGTTAGATGTGTGGATGTATGTCTGGCATCGCGCCAATCATCGTATTGCTTTTCTCTGGCGGTTTCATCGCCTCCATCACAGTGATGTGGAAATGGATGCCACTACTGCTGTCCGCTTTCATTTGGGTGAACTTTTAATTTCAACCAGCCTGCGTTTGCTTGTCATGCTGGCGCTGGGGATTGCGTTCTGGCAGTGGCTGGCTTACGAATTACTATTGCTGCCAGTAATTCTTTTTCATCACAGCAATGTTTATTTCCCCGCCAGATTGGATCAATGGTTGCGCACAATTATTGTTTCGCCAGCACTTCATCGCGTCCATCATTCGCGGGTAAAGATTGAGACTAACAGCAATTATGCCAGCGTCTTTTCCTGCTGGGACAGACTCGGAAAATCTTACCGGTTCAATAAAGACAATCATCCGATTAGTTTTGGACTGGATGAAAAGGCCGGGGAGAAGTTGCAGCCAGTCCTGGGAAATTCATAAAATACGGATACAGCGGACTGCTAGTCCACGTTCGAGATTTACGAAATCAGGTTTTCCGGTAAAAATAAGCATCTCAAATCTCAGCTTATGGGCTGGCAGCTCGTGCTACGATCTCTTCTCACAACTTTAATTTTCGCAAGCGCAACGCATTGCTAATAACGGAAACCGAGCTAAACGTCATCGCCCCGCTCGCAATCATCGGACTCAGCAGCAAGCCAAAAACCGGATACAGTGCGCCTGCCGCCAGTGGCACACCCAGCAGGTTATAAACGAACGCGAAGAAAAGATTCTGGCGAATATTCCGCATCGTCGCCTGACTGAGTTTGTGCGCCCGCACGATGCCCCGCAGATCACCTTTGATGAGCGTAATGCCTGCGCTTTCAATCGCCACATCCGTTCCTGTCCCCATCGCAATTCCCACCTGTGCCTGAGCGAGCGCAGGCGCATCATTGATGCCGTCACCAGCCATCGCGACGATTTTGCCGTCGGCCTGCAATTGCTTGATTACTACACTTTTTTGGTCGGGTAACACTTCGGCAAAGATGTCATCTATGCCAAGTTCGCGCCCAACGGCATTGGCTGTCGTTTGATTGTCGCCCGTCAGCATCACGATGCGAATGCCTGCCGCCCGTAACTGTTGAATTGCGTCGCGTGATGATTCCTTGATGGGATCGGCTACGCTCAACAATCCGGCCAGCTTTTCATTGACAGCAATCAACATCACTGTTTGCCCTTCGTTGCGCAACTTTTCCGCTTCGGCTTCAAACCACGAAGCAGAGGTCAGTTTCAGTTCTTCCATCAATTTTTGATTGCCAAGCGCGAGACGTTGATTGTCTACCTGACCGATCACACCTTTGCCGGTGATGGATTGAAAAGCTGCCGCGTCAAATAATGCCAGCTTTCGTTCCTGCGCCGCCGCCACAATGCTTGTCGCCAGCGGATGTTCGCTGCCTTTTTCCAAACTTGCAGCCAGCCGCAACAGTTGCTCTTCCGTAAAATCTGGCGCAGTCAGAATTGTCATCAGGCGCGGCTTCCCTTCCGTGAGCGTCCCGGTTTTATCCACCACGAGCGTGTCAATTTTTTCGAGCGTTTCCAGGGCTTCAGCATTTTTGATTAGCACACCTGCCATTGCGCCGCGTCCTGTTCCAACCATAATGCTCATCGGCGTCGCCAGTCCGAGCGCACACGGACAGGCGATAATCAACACCGCCACCGCATTGACGAGCGCATAAACCAAACGCGGCTCCGGGCCGAAAATTGCCCAGACAATAAATGTAATAATTGCGATGATGATGACCAGCGGCACGAACCACGAAGCGACGACATCGGCGAGCCGTTGAATGGGAGCGCGGCTGCGTTGCGCTTCCCCAACCATCCGCACAATTTGTGCCAGCAGCGTATCGCTGCCGACGCGCTCAGCCCGCATCACCAAACTGCCTGTGCCATTGATCGTCCCGCCCGTCACCTGATTGCCTGCATTTTTCGTGACCGGAATTGGTTCGCCCGTCACCATTGCTTCGTCAATCGCGCTGCTGCCGGAAACAACTACACCATCCACCGGAATTTTCTCGCCGGGGCGCACACGTAACTGATTGCCTGGCTGAACCTGCTCAAGGGGGACATCTTCTTCCGCTCCATTGGCACGGATAATTCGCGCCGTCTTCGGGGCCAGACCGAGCAGCATTCTGATCGCGCTGCTCGTCTGATGGCGGGCGCGCAGTTCAAGAATTTGTCCCAGCAGCACCAGGGTCACAATCACTGCCGCCGCTTCAAAATAAACCGCCACCATGCCGCCGTGACCGCGCATTGCAGCCGGAAAAATGTCAGGCAGTAAAACCGCGCAGACGCTATAAAAAAATGCTGCGCCCGTACCCAGCGCAATCAGCGTAAACATATTCGGACTGCGATTGACGATGGACGCCCAGCCGCGCTGAAAAAAAGGCCAGCCGCCCCACAAAACTACGGGCGTCGCCAACGCAAATTGCAACAGCGTCACCACGCGATGCCCGATAAGATTTTGCACAGGCTGCCCCGGAATCATCTCCGCCATCGCCAGCAAAAATACGGGGAGCGTCAACGCCAGACTGAGCCAAAACCGCCGCGTCATATCCGTCAATTCAGGATTTTCTTCTTCCTCCAAAGCGAAGGTCAGCGGTTCCAGCGCCATCCCACATTTCGGACAGACACCTGGCCCGAATTGCCGCACTTCCGGGTGCATCGGACAGGTATATTCAATCTGAGTTGACGCCGGAGTTTGGGGCGACACAGATTTTGGCAGCGATTTTGTGATCCCGACAAGCTGCGTCATCGGTGGCGACATTTGCTGTAATTGTGGTGTTTTATTCAGGAAGGTTTCAGGGTCGGCGCTAAATTTTGTCAGGCAACCACGACTGCAAAAATAATAAGTTTTTCCCGCGTGCTGATGCTGACCTGCGGCTTTCGCCGGATCAACGGTCATTCCGCAAACTGGATCAATAAATTTATTTTCTGCCATCGGGACATTCCTGGCGTCTGACAAACTGTCGTCTTGTCAGACATTTATTGGCGCTACAGCTTTTGCGCGGGATGTGGTTCATAAACTTCGCTTAACGATTTTAATTCCTCATCCGACAGCTTCAATTCCAAAGCACTGACGGCATCTTCCAAATGCTGCATTTTGCTGGCCCCAACAATTGGAGCCGTGATACCCGGTTGCGCCAGCACCCACGCCAAAGCTACCTGTGCATTTGGCACACCACGATTTTGCGCAATTTCAGTGATGCGTTCGACGACGGCAAAGTCTGACGGCTGGTAATAAAATTTCTGTGATAAATCGTCGGTCTTCGCTCTGATCGTAGCGCCAAAATCCTCTTTGCTGCGATTCCCTGCGACGAAGCCACGCGCCAGAGGACTGTAAGGAATCAAGCCAATATTTTCAGCGCGACACAGCGGCATCATTTCGCGTTCCTCTTCGCGGTAAATTAAATTGTAATGATTTTGCATCGTCACGAACCGCGTCAGCCCCAGATTATCCGCCGTGTAAAGCATTTTGGCAAATTTCCACGCCGGCATGCTCGACGCGCCGAGGTATAAAACTTTCCCTGCCTTCACCAAATCGTGCAGCGCAAGCAGCGTCTCTTCCATTGGCGTAGCGTTATCAAAGCGATGAATTTGGTAGAGGTCAACATAATCCGTTTGCAAGCGGCGCAGGCTGTCATCAATCGAATGAAAAATATGCTTGCGCGAAAGCCCGCCCTGATTTGGATCATTGCCCATCGGATTAAAAACTTTGGTGGCAAGAACCACACGATCACGCGGGACGTTGAATTCCTTCAGCGCCCGACCAAGAATTTCTTCGCTGACGCCAAGCGAATACATATCCGCCGTATCAAAAAAATTGAAGCCGAGTTCCAATGCGCGTTTGATAAACGGGCGACTCTCTGCTTCTTCAAGCACCCATTTGCGCCACGATTTTGCGCCGTAAGTCATCATGCCGAGACAGAGACGCGTAACTTTTGTTCCGGTATTTCCAAGGTTAATGTAATCCATAATTTCCAGAGGTTATCATGCCAAATCGGTCAGATGCCAAGCCTGAGCAATAAACTACCTGAGTTCAATAAACTACGCCTGCTGATTGACCAGCAATTATTTTTGCGAGTTAATGAACGTTGTTATTTCCGTCACTGGCAAAAAATTTATGAACACCACCATTGAAGACAAATTAGTGATTGAAGAATTGATCGCACGTTACAACCATTCCATTGACGGCGGCGATTATGAAACTTGGCTGGATTGCTGGAGCGAAGATGCCGTGCTGGATGGCGTCGGGCAATACCGTACAGGCATTGCATCCATCCGTGAATTTGCGAATTCTTATGAGGCAAATCATCGCAGCAAAGTTCCCGGCCTGCGTCACTTTACCGTCAATATTTTTTCTGAGATCAACGGCGACGAAGCAACGTCACGTTCGTATTTGCAACTGACGCGCACCGAAACGAAAGGCGCACAAATTATTTTCACGGGACGTTATGAAGACGTGCTGATTAAGCGCGATAGCAGATGGCGTTTTCGTAGTCGTAAATTTATTCAGGACATGCCACCAACAGGTGAATAATCGAAGGGAGAATTATTATGAAAATTCAACGTATTGCGATTTTGCTAACCGTCATCAATCTCGTACTTCTGGCCTTTAATTTGGCACAAACGTATCAAGCAACCGCCGAAGGAGTCGCACCAGTCCTGCGCGGTCGTGCGCTTGAAATCGTAGACGAACAGGGAAAAATTCGGGCGCAGATTCTGGTGACTGCACCGACGACAATGCCCGATGGAACGAAGTATGCAGAGTCTACGTTGCTGCGCCTGATTGATCCGAACGGACATCCCGGCGTGAAAATTAATACCTCGGTAGACGGCTCAGGAATGGGGCTTTTCGGCGACGCCAAACGCGGCGAATGGAGCGGCATTCAAATGTTAGCCGAAGGTGATAAAGGAACCCTCGTCAGAGTGAAGAATAAAGACGGGCGTGAGAAATTATTGAAGACGGAGTAGGAATTATTTTTCCGGCTCTTCTTTCCGTGGAACCAATTTCACCTTCGTTTGCCATTTTCCATTCACTAATTTTTTGGTGATGGTTTTGATCTTCGTTGCTTCGGCAAAGGCAGCGTCCTCGACTTCTTCAAAAACTTTTTTCGGCGCATTATTCACGACCGAAAATTCTTCAGTGATGTGCCAGCAACAACCGCTTTTATCAAACGTGCGCAGGAGCTTTTTTTGCTTGTCCACGTCAAACATTCCCAGATGTTTGCCCAGGGCGCTAAACTTTTTATCGTAGACAAATTTTCCCGCAGTGCGCGAAGACAAATACACCTGATATGACGGCATTCCGTATGAACCTTGTGTGCCTTCACAAAGCGCTACATCTTCCATCCCATCAAAATTAAAATCGCCAATATTCACTACGCTTTGCTTGTCATATAGCAGCGTCTGATTTACTTCCGGCTTGCCTTTTTCATCCAGCTCAACATAAGTCTCCGGCAATTCAATCACCTGATACGGAGCCGTCCCGCCCTTTTTGTAAAACGCAAAAGAGGCCTTGCCACGACAGGAACCTTTATCGCAACTGGCGACGACAATTTTAATATCGAAGTATTGCGAAGCGTTTTTGAGATCAAATGTTTTTTGCGCGAATGCCGATGAACAAAGTAGCAGTATATATATTATGGTTTTCATGGTTTTCCCTCATTGTGAATTAGTGAGTGCCTCTGCTTGAATTGTCAGGAATAACTCTTCAATTGTCTACGCTACGAGCGAACAACGTTCTGAAAAAATATTTACTTTTTTGATTGTTCTCAGTCTCTGAAATAATTTCTCCTCTTTTTGCGGCAAGAAAGGTTGTCATCGCTCGGCGCGCCGAAGTAATATCGGCGGACACTACAGCGAAAGAGGATGCCATGGCCAAAAAGAAAGATATTCTCAGACTCATCGAACAGGCGGCAAAGAAAGGTCGGACCAGCCTCGACCTCAGCGACAATCAACTGACGAGCCTGCCGCCGGAGATCACGAAGCTGACCAACCTGACCAGCCTCGACCTCAGGTTCAATCAACTGCCTATTCCGCCTGAAACGTTAGCCAATCCAAAAGACGTAAAAGCGATCTTTGCCGCGCTTGCCGGATTGGTGAGTGGAGAGCGGTTGAATGAGGCGAAAATGTTAGTAGTTGGTGATGGCAAGGTCGGTAAAAGCTCGGTGGTCGAGCGATTGCTTTTCAACACTTACAATCCGCAGAAAGAGACTACACTCGGCGTCGAGATCAACGACGAAATGAAGGTCGTCCAGAGCGAGGTGCAAGGCGAGGGCGAGCCGGTCAAACTTAACATTTGGGATTTTGGCGGACAGGAGATTCAGCATTCCACGCACCAGTTCTTTCTGACTACGCGCAGCCTTTACCTGTTGGTGGTGGATGCACGCAAAGGCGATCAGATCAGCAACATCGAATACTGGCTGAAGCTGATCGAGAGTTTCGGCGGCGCTTCGCCCATCATTATCGTCATTAACCAGATTGACGAGTTGAAAGGTCAGCGTCCGCTCAATCTGGATCGGAAGGCTTTGCAGGACAAATACAACATCCGGGCTTTCATTGAAACCTCGTGTTCGACGGGTGAAGGCATTGCAGCATTGAAAACGGTGATAGCCCGCGAGGTCGAACAGTTGAAACATGTGCGTGATATGTGGCCGCGCGAATGGCTCGCCATCAAGCGACGGTTGAAAGATATGAAGGCCGATTACATCCCGGTCGAAACGTATCTGGACATCTGCGGCGAAGAGAAATTGAATGACGAAGACCTGCGCCAATCTTTGCTGGGCTTGCTGCACGATCTGGGCGTAGTGATCCGCTTTCCGGGCGACACGCAAGTGCTCAATCCGCGCTGGGTGACGCAGGGCGTGTACGGGTTGCTGACTTCAGCGCAACTGGTCAAATCGCAAGGACAGTTCGATTTGATAGAGGTCGGGCCAATCCTGGCTGTCTTGCCTGATGCTAAAGTTCATTACCCGAAACACACGCACGAGCGATTGATTAGGGTGATGCAGCATTTCGAACTGTGCTTCGAGTTCACCGACCGACCCGGCCATTACCTAATCCCGCGCCATTTGCACGACAACGAACTGGACATTCCGTGGGACGATGCCGATGCGCTGAAATTTCAATACCATTACGAAACGCTGCCCGATGCCGTCATCTCGCGCTTTATCGTGCGGATGAATCAATATATCCAAAAGCAGTATTACTGGAAGAACGGTGTCTTCCTGCACGATGGTGGAAATCGGGCCAAGATCAAAGCCGATCTGCTAGACCGCAAAATCTTCATCGCAATCATTGGCAAAGAACAGACACAACGCGCGTTTCTCGCCGTGATTCGCTCAGCTTTTGCCGAAATCAATAGCAACTTCAAAATCGAGATCAAGCAGATGATTCCTGTGCCTGGCTTTCCAAACGTGCTGGTCTCATACCAAGACCTGCTCGCTCATGAAGAGATGAACGAATCGCAGATCATTATTCCTGAGTTACGGAAGAAGCTCTCCGTCAGAGAGTTACTTGATGGCGTCGAAGAGTTGAGTTCCCGAATGAAACAGGGCGAACGCGACTTGGACGAACGGGGCTTCTCGCAACGTAGGGTGTCAGAGAAACAAGCCAAACTTCAACCGCGAATTCTCCGCATTGTGGTTGCTTCGCCCGGTGATGTCCAATCTGAACGTGATGTGATGCCGTCCGTCATTGAAGAACTCAATCGTGGCGTAGCGGCTGACCGTGGACTACGCCTCGAATTATCGCGGTGGGAAACTGACACGCACCCAGGTTTTCATCCTGATGGGCCGCAGGGATTGCTTGACCCGATTCTGAATATCGCCGACTGCGACCTGTTGCTTGGCATTTTCTGGAAACGTTTCGGCACGCCAACGCCGGACGGCAAAACCGGCACTGAACACGAATTCGGTCTGGCTCATGAAGCGTGGAAAGAAAAACAGAGTCCGCAAATCTTCGTCTATTTCAATCAAAAACCCTACACGCCAAACTCAAAGTCTGAGGCGGATCAGTGGGGACAGGTGCTTGAATTCAGGAGCAAGTTTCTGAAAGAAGGCTTGTGGTGGCCCTATAAAGGAAAAGTTCAGTTTGAAAAGCTGGTTCGCAATCACCTGATGAACCATATCCGTAGTCTCCCTTGAAAAACGACGAGCGGTTGTCAGATGAAAGCTACTTAAAGCTGATGAATCGTACAAACGCTTGCCGCTGCTCAGAGGCAAAGATGATTCGAATAACCTGCTGAAGAAATAGGTGAGTAGAAAAAACGAAGCCTCGCTGCTGTAGCGAATTGGGTAGGCTGGATTGGTAAAACTAACTTTTTCTGT
>JANMKB010000137.1:0-9002 GCA_031371805.1 Blastocatellia bacterium
ACCGGAGCTTCGTCAGGACTTGGCGTAGAAACCGCGCGGGCTTTGGCCTCGGCTGGCGCGGAATTAATTCTACCTGTTCGCAATTTGGAGAAAGGCGAAGCAGTCACGGCAGATATTCGCGCTTCAACGGGGAATCACGCCGTTTCGGTCGCAGAACTTGACCTCGCTGATTTTGCCAGCATCCGAAAATTTGCGGCTGAATTTTTGAGTTCCGGCAAGCCGCTGAATATTCTTATTAACAACGCCGCGATTATGGCTTGTCCGTTGACGCGCACTGCGAACGGGTATGAAGCACAATTTGCTACGAATCACTTGGGACATTTTTTGTTGACGAATTTATTGATTCCGGCTTTAGAAAAAGGCTCGCCATCGCGCATCGTTTCGCTCTCTTCGATTGGTCATCGCCTCTCGCCAATTGTGTTTGAAGACATCCATTTTCAGGAGCGCGAATACGACAAATGGAAAGCCTACGGTCAGGCGAAGACTGCGAACTCATTGTTCGCGGTTGAATTGAAGCGTCGCTTTAGTGCTTCAGGAATTACGGCGAATGCGGTACATCCCGGCGGCATTATGACGGGCTTGCAACAACATTTGACGATGGAGGAAATGACCGCTTCGGGCTGGTTTGATAAGGACGGAAACCCGCATCCGGTATTCAAAAATATTGAGCAGGGAGCCGCGACTTCGGTATGGGCGGCGACTGCGCCGGAGCTTGCAGGCAAGGGCGGAAAATATTTGGAAGACTGTAACGAAGCTGAACCGTTCAGTCCTGAAATAAGAATGTCAGGTGTGATGCCGCACGCTTTGGATGCAGAGGCGGCGGCGAAGTTGTGGGAAGTTTCTGAAGGAATGATTAGCTAATTTGGTAAGTAGCCTGCCGAGGTTGCCGGACTTTGCTTCGTTCGCCCGGGGACAGGCGGGACGCCTATCGTACATTTTTATGGAGCCATTTGTTGCGATAGATTTTGAGACAGCAGATTTTGGTCGTGACAGTGCCTGCGCTGTTGCGTTAGTGCGCGTTGAGAATAATCAGATCGTTGCCAAAACCCACGCCCTGATTCGCCCTCCGCGCTCGCGTTTTCAATTCACCTACATTCACGGCATCACCTGGGAGCGAGTAAAAAACGAACCGACTTTTAGAGAAACCTGGCCTGAGTTAGAAACTTATTTAGAAGGCGCAAAATTTTTCGTCGCGCATAATGCCCCGTTTGATAAAGGCGTTCTGGAGCGTTGTTGTTATGCGGCAGGTTTGTCTCCACCGCGTTTACCGTTCAAATGTACTGTTCGTCTTGCACGAAAAATTTGGAAACTCCCATCAAATAAACTGAATCTGGTTTGCGAACATTTGCAGATTCCACTCAATCATCACGATGCGCTTTCGGATGCGGAAGGCTGCGCGAAAATTGTCATCGCCGCGATGCAGCATCAGCAGCAACATCTCCAGCTAAACCCGCTCAATTGGTAAGCAGGCGCACAATTTTTTAACTGCCCAGCTTACGTTCCAGCCAGCTCATTTTGAGCTTAGTTTTCATGCTCAGCATAAAATCATTTTCTGTGGTGATGACATTCTCGATGGCGCGTTTGAAAAGGCCGAACAGGATTTGACTCTTTTTCTTCATCTTTGCCTGCTCGGCAATTCTCAGCATTTGTTCGATGACGGCTGCGCCGGTTTTTCTGCCGTCATTTCTCGCGGTGTGAAAATCGCGTAATTCTTCGGCCAAGGCAAAAACTACCTGATCCCATTCGCTCATGGCGGCGGGCACAATTCTTTGCGCATGCTGGTTGACGTTATCAATTCTGCCGGCCAGCGCTTCATCCAATGACAGCAGCGCGAGGTGAGAAGTGGTCGCGTTATCTTCGGGTAAATTAATGGCGTACAAACTGATCTGTTGCGCTTCAAATTCACGATTAAGGGCGCGTAACGCGAGGACAAAATTCCATAACATCCAGGGCGCAACGTTTGGACGTTCCTGCCAATCGGACATCCAACTGATGGTTTCCTGGAGGTTGCCCAAACTGTACAACGTCGTCCCGACGACGCCCCACGATTCGGTTTCTGCCCACAGCATGCTGTTATATCGCTGGATGAATTGGAGCGCCTGATGGATAGCTTTGTTTTGCGTGCAGGCTTCGAGAAATGTACCCGCTGCGCAATGCCAGACTTTGCTGTCACCTTGTTGCGCCATCAATTCAAGCCGTGCCAGACAGTGCGAAAATTTTTGCTGGTCGGCGCAACGCTGCACCCACAAACTTCCGACATAAGGATTGACGGTAGCTTTATCCAGCGAGCCTTCGATGGCAATATCAATCACTTTGGTCAAGCGCACTGCGGTCAATGCTTCGACCGCTTTGTTAAGATATGCGAAGTGCAAATCCGGTGAATTGCACAGCGCGAAAAAATATTCATGCGCTTTGGCATGATCGTTGCGCTGGGCCGCCAGACGCAGCGCCCGCAAATTAAATGAATCGCCACTGACGTGCGGTTGCAATCGTTCCAGTACATCGGTCGCGCCACGCACGTTGTGATCTTCCAGATGTAAATCAAACAGCGCAAAGCCCGCGAAATCATAATCAGGCGCGAGCGAAATCGCGCGATGGAACGCTTCTTTCGCGCCTTCACGATTGTTATTGCGGAGGCGGGATTCACCCAAATAGCCCCACGCGACCGAATATTGCGGCATCAGGCGGGTCAGTTCCTGGGCGGCTTTGAGGTAATCCAGATTTTGTTCGGACGAACGATACAACCGCGCCAGACGTTCCCAACCCGGTGCATAATTTGGTTCTTCGTAAACAATCCGGCGCAATTTATTGATGGCAGTTTTGACATCGCCGCGTTGGGCTTCAATGTACGCTTCCGCCGCTTTTAATTCAGGCGGCAGTTCTCCGGCAAAGGCCGCCGGACGACAGGCCTTGAGCGCTTCGTCGTAACGCTCAGCATCCGCCAGCAGGAATGACCGCAGGGAATAGGCTTCGATAGCGCGTGGATGCAGGGCAATTGCACGTTCCAGGGCGGCAAGCTGTTCCGCTAAAACTTCGTGGCCTTTTAAGGTCCGCGCCAGAGTAATCCAAGCCCGCGGATCGCCGGGGCGTTTGGTAGTTAAATCACGCGCACAGGTGACGGCCAGTTCAGGCCGCTTCATTTCCTCTGACCAGTCCCGCAAAACACGCCAGCCCCAGTCATAATTTGGATCAAGCGACAGCGCATGCTGAATCACGCTTAGAGCTTTTTCCCGATCCGCATTTTTCCACAATAAATCCGCGAGGTAGCCGTGATTGAAAGCATTGAGCGGCGCGTGCGTGATGGCCTGTTCGATGACTGCTTTGGCGAGTGATAGACGGCCTGTGCGTTCATAGGCATCCGCCAGTTTTTGAATGGCAATCGCCCAGCCAGGATTAATTGCCAGCGCATTTTGCAACGCGGCAATCTGCTCGTGAAAGGCAAGTTTGGCTTCATAAACCAACGCCAGATCAAGCCAGGCACGCGGCGACAGAGGGAAATTTTCAGTGACCTGCTGCGCCAGTTGCAACGCTTCATTGAGCTGCTGCATCTCGGCGAGTTGCGCAATGACAACTGACCAGGCTTGTGGCAAATCGGGGCGCAGGCGCATCAGTTCGCGTAACTGGGGTAACAATTCTTCGGCGGGAAAAATGTCTTTGGCGAGGTCACGAAAGGTCATCAACCCATCGCCGAAAATTGTTTGGGTCAATAATTCCTGGCGGATGAAGCGCAACGCTTCACGACGTTCGGTAGGAGTCGCCGCAGTGGTCAGCAAGCCAGCCAGAGATTGCGCATGATCGGCGGAAAGTTTAATGGCCTGATGATAAGCGGCCTGGGCTTCGGCGATTTTTCCGGCGACAGCCTGCACCTTGCCGCGGGCGTAAAAGTTATCGGGATTGCCGGGATCAAGCTGGCAGGCAATGACGGCGGCGGCGAAGGCTTCAGACGGTTTTTGTTGCTCGCTCAGGACGAAAGCAAGGCTGCGCTGTGCCCAGTCATTGGCCGGATCAATTTCAATCAGACGCCGCAATTCTTTTTCGGCGGCGGCGGGATCATTAAGCAACCATTCAATCAACAGTTGTCGCAAATCTGCATTGTGGGGATAAAGCATCGTGCGATCACGCAGGAAATCCAGCGCGGCCTGATGACCTTCGGTTTCCGCCAATAATTGCGCGACATTGGTGTTCGCATCCAGCGCCAGCGCTTCGGCATCGGCCACCTGCAACCAGTGCAACAAGGCTTCGCCTAATTGTCCGCGATACGTTGCAATCAGGGCTGCCGTGCGTAACCATTCATTGTGTGAGGCCTGATTTTGCGCCTCGTTGAGCAGCGCCACAGCCTGCTCGAATTTGCCATAACGGGCAGACGACTCAGCCGCGTAAAGTTTCAATGCACCATCATCGGGGCGCATTACGAGTCCCTCGCTTAACGCCGTAAACGCCTGGTTTCTTTGTCCGGTTTGTTCGAGCGCCTGAAACAGTGTGCGCACCGGCAACCAGGATTTATCACCAAAACGCTGGAAGCGATCCTGTAAAAATGCGATGGCGGTTTCGGTACGATTCAGATGACGTGCCGCGATGAAGTAGGAGTTGGCATAGCGTTCCTCTTTATCATTGAGACAGGCAGCAAAGCGGTAGAGTTCCAGAGCTTCTTCACGCTTTTGTTGTTGCCAGTAAAGCCCTGCCTGCAAGTGCAGATTTTGCGCACTGAGCGGTGCTGAACGCACAACTTTTTTGACCCAGCGCATGGCCTGTGGCAACAATCGCGCATCTTCGCTTAATTCGCGGGCATACTCCTGCCATAACAACGGATCAGAATTTTTCCCCGTGCAAACTTTTTTGAGATAATCCAGACGTTCGCCGCGCCGTGCCAACGCCCGCAGACACGAAATTTTGTGCAGCTTGAAATTTACATCTGCGGGATAAAGCTCCAGCAGTTTTTCAAAACAACTCAACACCTGCGCGTGATTGCCGCTGTAGGCCGCGAGGGAAATTTTGGCTTGCAGCGTGATGCGATGCTCGCCGAAGCGTTGCGTCATGGATTGATAAATCGCGGTAGCTTTGGTGCGATCATGATTTTCCAGCGCCTCCTGCAGCGCAAAAAGATGATCGTAATGCTGCGCGTCGGTCAGCGGCAGGCTATTCAAAACATTCGTATGCGAAGCCGGAACCAGCGCCATCCCGCGCGGCCCATGGGCTTGATAACGTGCGAAAGTTGCCTTTGCTTCCCACTCGCCATAATGCCTGACGAAGGGATCACGCACGATTAACGAGCCGCGCAAACTGTCGTAACCAATCACGGCCTGCAAATGAGCGTTGCCCGGATCAACGGTGGTGAGTGTGAACGCAATGCCGCGACTCAGCAATTGCGTCGCATCTTCCCACGTCGCCCGAAATTCGCGGACGGCGTAGCCATTTTTCAGCGCCCATTTTCGTTCGCTGTGGGCTGGCGTGCCGTCATAACAAATCTCTTCCGCAATGTTCAGATGATCCGTTGGCATGCGGTAATAACGGCTGAGCGAGGAAAGCGTAGCGGGGGCACAGGTCATGTGATGCTGGCGGACAAAACCGACCGGTAACAGCACGCGCTTTCCCGCCTGGCCCGGCAGCTGCATTTTTTTGGCAAATTCCTGTAAGTACGGCGAATCGCATTGCCGGGCAAATTCAATCGCTGCCGGCTGGTCTCCGCTTAGGTACGCGGCGTCAGAACGTTGTGAATTCAGCCATTGCAAAACCTCCGGCTCAAGCATGGGCGACAATGCCGCAAAGCGTTCCAGCGTTTGTCGCGCAGCAGGGAATTGTCCCAGTTCGATTTGCAGATTGGCTAATTGCTCGGCCAGCCACGCGCACTCAATGCGTTGCAACGCATTGTCCAGCAGCCTGATTGCTTCCTCGTCGCGTCCCAGCAACACCAGCAAATGCGCCGCCAGCGAAATTGCCGGACGAAAATGCGGTTGCGTCATCAGCGCATAGCGCAAAACTCCCAGCGCGTCTTCATAACGATCCTGCATTTCAAATAAATTGGCGCGTTCGACCAGCAACCAGGCATTTGTCGGCCCGATTTTCTCGGCTTTGGCTAACCATTGCTCCGCGCCATCAAAATCGCGTAACTGTCCCAGCACGGTGGCGTGAAGCGCCAGCCAGTTGGAACTAATTTGCGGATCCATCGCGCCGAGTGTTTGATCGGCATCGTAATGTTTCAGAAATTTTAAGGTGTCCAGCGCCCCGCGAAAGCGTAGAACCATGCGGGCATAATAATAACGCGCCTCCCAATCTTTCGGGTCGTGACGATAAGCATTCAGGTGATGTTTGCGACCGAGTTTCGGCGCTCCGACCGTGGCGGCAATGCGTCCCGCCAGCACCCGCGCCGCTGTTCCTTCCCATTGCTGGAGCGGCGCGATTTGTGTGGCAGCCCGAAACGCCTGCACATAAAGACTTTGATCGTAAAGATCAGCGACATGAGAAAATGAGGAGGGTGGGATATACATAAATTGAGCGGGTGCGATCCAATGCGAAACGCAACAGTTACCAGAAGCGTAAGGGCGGCAACTTGTTTGAGGAAGTGGGTTATTTCAGGCGGTGGGAACTGACCGCAAACGCAGGGTTGTTTCAAAGAGGCAGGGAATAGGTAACACACATGCTTTCAGGCAGGCAAGAACTTTTTCTGAAAATTATCTGGGAGCAGGGCTGAAAATTGCGCATAGCGGACTGCCAGCCCGCGTTGGAGTCTTAAGGGACTGGGTTTGGCGGGAAGAGAGAGAATTTTAAATCTTAGCTTACGGGCTGGCAGCCCGTGCTACTTGAACCGCCGATAATAACCTTTAATGTAATTTTTCATCCCGACCTGCATGCGGCTCATCCCCATTTTCTTAACCTCGGCCAGCGTCGCAGCTAAATTCCAGCCATCGTGCGTAATGCGATAACAGGCAATCACTGTGCCGGTGCGGTCTTCGCCGTGTTTGCAATGGACAAAAACCGGCGCATTGGCCGGGTCGTTAAGCAGGGCCAGCGCTTTATTGATTTGCTCGTCATTCGGGCGACTCAGCGGCGGCAGCGGCACATTGTAAAATTTCAGGCCCAGGGCCAGCGCTTCTTTTTCCTCTTCGTGCGTGCCTTCGCTTTCACTCCGCAAATTGACAATTGTTTTGATGCCCAGCGCCTGCAATTTTTTCAACGCTTCCTTGTGCGGCTGTGCGCCACGATAAAGCTGTGGATTGACCTGCTGAAAATTCGGCAGGTCTTCGTGCTTAGTGGCTTCGCTTTGCGCGGCAAAGAGAAAAAAGAGGGAAGCGAGAGCTAATAAAGTTATCGCGAATTTAATCATTTGGATTGTGTTAGTTTTTGCAATAACTGCTGCTCAGTTTTGAGTGCAGCGAATAGTTTTTGTAATTCGCCAGTGCCGATGATGGTGACTAATTCCAGGATTTCGTGAAATGATCCGGTCAGCCTTTTTCCGGCAAACCTGACATCTCGTTCATCGGCAATGACTAAAAATAATTGTGAACGTTGCGCATCCCAGGCATGTTTGAGCCGCGTCAGCGCACTGTCAACGCTGCCTGAAATTTGCACTTCAAACACGTGACTCAAACGCGGCGCCGCAATGCTGTCGCGCCAGACCACATCATAATGCTCAAACTCGGCCTCGGCATAACGTCCCAGCCAGCCGCCAATTTCGATCAGCATCAACTGCGCCTCTTTGTGCGTCAGGGTGCGGGTTTTGGTTTCAGCCGCAGGCGTCAACCGGGTAATTTGCAATTCTTCTGCCGCGACCCGAACAATCCCGCGCGGCGTAATTTCCCAACCTGTCTGCGCACGTTTGAGTTCGCCCTGCGCGATTAAATTTCCCGCCGCACGTTGCACCAGCAAATTCCACTGACTGCGCCCGGCGCTGTTTTTTTGGTTAAATTCCTGCGCGGCAAGCTGCGGGAAATATTTGGCGAGGCGCGGATAAAGATAGCGCGGCAGATCGCGTCCACCTGTGGATTTCAGTTCCAGCAAAATTGGTAATTCAAGACGAATAGCTTCAGGCAAAGACATATGAGGATTTTATCATGCGGACATTCGCCAGAGCTATCTCTCTCCCGGGTACCCGGGAGAGAGCTTACGCTTCGTCTTGTCGCACGAGCCAGAAACTGATATTGTTTTTTCAACCTTATTACTGCAATCAACTTTTTACCGATAATTTTTAAGGGCAACTGCAACAGTATCGCTGCCTTAAAGTATATTTCAATGATGACGTGAAACCCCTGTCAGGCTGCGACCTGAGCAGGTGTCATAACTTTCAATTTGCCACACGGGCAAACATAATCGTACCGTCACACCAACATCCGGCAAACAATTCGTTTCTCGACCCATTCCACAGGAGGAAGCCCCGTTATGAAATTCTTTTCAGGTCTAAACCCACCCCTTAAATCAGGTTTGTTAATCCTTGTTATTTCATCATTCGCACTGGCAACAGTTGCGCTCCAATAAACAAAAATTACCCAGGCTGCGACAACTGTTGTGCAGCAGACCGCCGCAGTAATCAAAGCAGGTAAGCGTAATTTGCAAGCAAGCAACTACGCGCCGCTCAATGTTCCTGTTGCTCAACTTGTTGCCTGCAATGTGCCGAGCTTCAGCCTGGCGACGACAGTGACTTTAGCGGGTTTTGCTGAACTCATTCCCGAAGATTTCAATAAAGACGGCTTTCAGGATGTCATTGCTATCCGCGCCGGCCTGAGCAATATTTATTTTGGCGATGGCAAAGGCGGGTTCAATTTGCTCCCTGGAAAGAGTGCTTTTGACAATTACATCTAATCTGGAGATTTAGTGAGGACAGGTGATTTCAATGGTGATGGTTATCTGGATTTGGTCGTCGTCAGTCGCGGCACGGATAAGGTGACAATTTTGCTCGGCGCTGGCAACGGCACATTCACCCGAAAAGGTGATTACGAAATCGGCAATAAATCTACGGGTGTCGTCATCGGTGATTTCAACCGCGATGGGAAGCAGGATTTAGCGGTGCC
>JANMKB010000172.1:0-4542 GCA_031371805.1 Blastocatellia bacterium
CTGAGACTTTCTTTTCTTTGCACGTTCTTCGCGCTCCTCTTCCTCTTCATCCTTCGTAACCGCTCGCACAAACGCGCTCCGCACCGGCGCGGGCATTTGTGAATTCGCCCCTTTCACCGATTTCCAAATAATTTCATTGAATTCGATGTCAGGTGCGGCGTCTTCTTTGCTGAAATCAAGTTGCGCGGATTTTGCGGCTCCGGGTGCGTCTTTTTTATTTTTTTCGTTGAGGTCAATGTTCGCGGCGCGTGATTTGAAAGGCGTCAAAACGGCTTTGTTCGTGAATGCGCCGTACATCGGAATCGCTCCGGCATCGTACTGGCTCA
This sequence comes from Blastocatellia bacterium, assembly GCA_031371805.1. Classification (GTDB taxonomy): domain Bacteria; phylum Acidobacteriota; class Blastocatellia; order RBC074; family RBC074; genus JAFDVL01. Next base: position 327 of record JANMKB010000172.1, read on the forward strand.
TCGGCGGCAAGCCTAAAATTAATTCCATCGTGCGCAGCATGCTGGAGGTCGTGTACATCGTCGAATCAACAAATTTTCTTTTCGTGTACGCGCTGGCGACGAAGGCGATGGAGCGGTGCGCGTCGACGTGATCGGGGCCGTTTTGCGCATCGTCTTCAATCACAAAAATCGCCGTGTCAGCCCAGTATTTACTGTGGCTCACGGCTTCGATCAGCATTCCGAGCGCCTGATCGTTTTGCGCAACATAAGCGCGTGGGGTCGGCGCTCCGGCTTTTGTTCCTTCGGTGTGATCGTTACCAATGCGCAGCACATTAAATTGTGGGAACTGTCCGTTTTGTTCATAAGCGCGAAATTCTTCCATCCATTTTTCAATCCGCGTGATGTCGCTGATATTCAAATTCCACGAAGGGTAGGTCGGACTGAAATGTCCCTGCAACGCTTCTTCCGACGTGTAATTTTCACGCTGGGCTTTTTGGCTGGAATCGCTGCTGGTTTCAGTTGCGCCACCGCCGCCAGCTTTGACATCGCGGACGCCAATAAATTCGCCGTAGCTGCGATAGCTCACGCCAGCCGCTTTGCAATAATCCCAAATGTAACCTTTGGTTGGGCGTGCGATTTTCTTGCTGCCTTCGTAATCATAAGTCCGACCGCGTGAGGAATAATTCGTTGGCCAGGTTTTCTCGACATAATCCGTCGCGTATGCGGCATTCGACCAGTTGTGTCCGTCGGCGGAAACCTCAGCATCAACATAAAAATTATCAAGCAGGACAAATTCACGAGCCAGCGCGTGATGATTCGGCGTGACCTCTTCGCCAAATAAACAAAGGTTCGGATCACCGTTGCCTTCTTTCATATCGCCCAAAACCTGATCGTAAGTGCGATTTTCTTTGATGACATAAATCACGTGTTTGATCGGCGAAGCTTCGCCCACGCGAGTTGGAATTGCAGTTCCGGTTTTTGGTGCGCGAGCCGCTTGCAACAATTCATCGGTGTACGGCGAATTTGCGTAAGTCTGTTTCGTGAGTTGCGCCAGCTTCGCCGGATTCGGCAGGTCAATAACAGAAATCGTGCCCTTCAGCAAACTACCAATATATTCAACGTTCGAGCCTTCGCCACGTGTTTTCCCTGGCACTGGTTGCGGGCCATTTGGATTCGCGGCTGAAGTTGTCCCTTTGCCGTTGGCGACAAAAATTTGCTTACCGTTTTTGCTCGCACGAACTGAAGCCGGATACCAGCCAGTAGGGATAAAACCCTTAATTTTACTGGCTCCGCGCTTGCTCACGTCTACAATGGCGACATCGTTATTATCGGCATTCGCCACGTATAAAGTTTTTTCATCAGGCGAAAGCGCAACGGCATTTGGCGTACTGCCTGCCGGAGATTTCGGATGCAAAACAGTGGAGATCGCTTCGATTTCTTTCATCTTTGCGGTGTCAATCACTGACACCGTATTACTGTTCGCGTTGGCGACGTACAGCGTTTTTCCGTTGCGCGACAATTCCAAATCACTCGGATGATCGCCGGTTTGAATATTGCCGATGACCTGATTTTTCGCAGTGTCAATGACGGCAATATTTCGTGCGCCCCAGTTGCTGACATACAAAATTTTTCCATCTTTTGAAATCGTACAATCATACGGGTATTCGCCGACGCTGATGCGGTTGACGACTTCATTTGTAGCCAGATCAACTACCGCGATTTTATTGTTAAGATTTTCTGCGGCGTAAAGTTTTTTGCCGTCGGGAGAAATTACAATTCCGGCAGGAAATGAAGTTTCGCCTTTGCCACTGCCGCGTGCGGAGCTTCGTTGTTTATACGGCAGCGCGTGAAAATCTTTGCTCTCCAAAATAATCTTTCCGGTTTCGCTGGCTTTGCCATCCGCAAAATTGAAGATCAGAATTTCGTTATCGTCTCCGCCCGAAACAAAAAATCTTTTGCCATCAGGAGCGAAGGCTAATCCCAGCCACGATTTTGGAATTTTGACGGTTTGGAGAATCTGCTGTGAAGTCGTGTCAATAATATCAACTTCCTGTTCGCCATTGCCATTCGTAGTCACCAGCAAAAATCGCCCGTCATTACTGAGTTCCATGTTCATCGGCAAATCACTGACCGGAATTTGTTTGCCTTCCGGTGTGAGCGTCCAACCGTTAGGCAACAACATCCCGTTTGATTTTTGGCCGGGGGTTTGGCGCTCGGTGGCTGGAGCTTTGGCCTGACCTGTTGCCTGCGCCTGCGTCGAAATTGAAAAAGCGAAAGTAAGAATTACTGCGAGAAATTTTCTAAAGTGCAGCATGGGGTGATCTCCTGATTAATTAAATTTAGATGTTTTTGAGCAAAAAGGAATATAGCATCTGGTGAAGACTTAATACAGATTTCCGAATATTTTTCACAAAGACTTAAGACGCGGCACAATAAAAAAGGGGCGCAGAAAGCCCTCACAAGACTTACTGCGCCCGAGCATCAATCAGTCAATGATTGATACAAATCCTCATACTCACGAATGAGGACGAAAAATCGGTATGGTATATTTCGCTGTATCTGTAAAACTCAGGAAATGTAAATTATGCCCATGACTAAATGCGGTTGACTTAGTTAAGACATCGGGGTTGAAATTAATGACAGCCCCTGTCAACGCCGTGCCCGCCGGGTCCTGAAAGCGCATTGTTCCCGTCGTGCCATTCGAGATTATTTTTGTCAGCCCCGACACAATGCGCGGGAAACTATCACCCAGGACTTTTCTGACCTGACATTGATTGTTGGGTGAAATAAAGCTGAACACCTTTTCGCGCTCGTTATAAACCTGACCAGTCAGAGTGCCAACCGTACTCATTTTTTCAAGCGAACTTAAATCACCACCAACCGGATTGAGAATCAAAAGGGTCGAATTATTTTCTAGCGGACTGACAAAATTATCTACTGATAAAACCATTGGTGACTGGTTGTATTGCACGCCGTCAAGTTTCAATTCCGCCGTAGATGAGTTCGGTGCAAAACCTGGTAACGTCGTATTGAATGGATAAAGCGCCGAGAAGGCCTGGGCATTTAAATTTGAGGTATGCCCGGACTTGAATTTTACTTTCGAGGAGCCAATCAAATAATTAAAACTGACCGGGATTCCCTCTTCATTCACTGCCACTGCAATCATGTAACCCGTCACGCCCGGATCAAGTTCAGAGGCGTTCCAGAAACTCGTTTGATTCGGTGACAGGCAGGCAAAGAAATCCTGAATGGAACAGGAAGCGCCATCAATCATGAACATGTGCGTGAAAATTGTTTTCGGCCCAAGATTGGTCAGGGTCAAGGCTGTGTTCTCTAATTTCGCACTGGCTGAATCAGAGGTGTAAATGTTGTACAGCAGGATTGAACCAGGTTTGTCATCACTGGTATTCCCTTTTGCCAGCAGCGACTGTCCGACCAGCGGAGCCGGACAATTCGGCTCGCAGGTTTGAATAATACAAATCTCACTGGTAGGCGGCGGCGGCGGCACACTGAGCGGTGGACTGTTGACCAATAAAGTAAGCGGCGGAGGCGGTGTTGTCACTCCCAGCGAACAGGCCTTTGCATTGCCTGGCAAGGTTGCGCGAACTTCGAGAACATTGGTCAAGTTATACTGCGAATCCGCAAAAATTTTAAAATCAGCCAGGGTCGCAAATGTCACCGTTGCCGTCAGCATTACAGATTGCCCAGGCTGAACATTTGGGACGGTGTATGGCAGGCTGATAATTGTGTTGCCATTTTTAATTACGACATTCGGCGCAGTTCTCAAAATCACATCATCAATCGTCAGATCAAGAGGAGTCCCACTCGTGCTGTCATTGGTTGCGATCAGCGTAAAGGTCAACGCTTGCCCGATTTGATAATTAATCGGCAAGGTTCCGCCATTGACTAATTGCTGCGCCGTGATTTTTGGCGCAACTACTTTGACATTAGAGGTTGTACTGGCCGTTACCGCGCCCATTGAGCAGGTGCCGTTGACGCTGACAGCATCAAGGATGGAGCCGACTGATTGAGTAATGATCACCGGGACATCAATAATTTTCATTGCGCCGGCGGCGAGTGTCCCAACTGCCGGAATCGCCACACCAGCCGTTACATCGGTGATCGTGATGTTACTGATCGAATCAAGCAGACTGGTGTTCGTGACTTTATAGCGATAATAAACTTTGGACGTGGGATAAACCAAAGCGGTGGACGAAAACGCGGCATCTGCCGGGAC
>JANMKB010000190.1:0-9219 GCA_031371805.1 Blastocatellia bacterium
TACTGTAATCTGATCCAGCGCCGTGATGTGTATGCCTTTGTTAATAACCTGGTCGGAAGCAGTATTCAGGTCGGCGGCGCGTGGCAGGCTAATTTTCACGGAACTGTTCCCGGTCACCGTGAAATCCTGGCTAAAATTTAACCCGGCAATTTCGACCCGCCCGGTCGTCGGACGCGGGGCTGAAATATACAGCGCCGGTTGGATTGGATTGTTGTTCTCAACTAACGCGCCGGGAAAAGTCAGCGAGTATTCCGGGGGCAGCTTGCGGGTGCGGACATTGATCCGCACATCATCGGTACTGGTCAGCAGGGAGTCGCTCGCCGTTAAGCGCACAATATAGACGCCACCCACGCTGAAGGTTGCAGTGGTGCTCAGGCTGTTTGGCGCTGCGAAGATAACATCGCCGGGGCCACTGACTTTACTCCAAATGACATTAACTGTGCTACCGACCGGAATGCCATCATCCGTCGCCGTGCCAGTGAGCGTGACGGCTTGGCCCAGGCTAATTGTTTGTTCCGTGCCAGCACTCACCACTGACGCCTGATTGACTGTAATCACCACATCGTCACTGGTGGTAAGCGCACTATCACTAGCAGTCAGCCGCAGGGCATAAATGCCGGAAACACTAAAACTGGCTATCGTGACAAGGGCATTCGGAGCGCTGAACGTGACCGTGCCGGGGCCACTCACTTTGCTCCACGTCAAAGCCAAACTGCTGCCGACTGGATAGCCGTCATCGGTCGTAGTGCCAATTAAATTCGCAGTATTTGGAAAGGCGAGGAGATGATCCGCGCCGGCATTGACGACAGGCGCCTGATTGGGAGGTAACACCGTAATCGTCACATCGGCGCTCGTCAACCGATCTGTGTCGTTGGCGGACAGCCGTAAGACATACGTCCCAGGGGCGCTGAAACTCGCGGTTGTCTGGGGCGAGCCGACGCTGGTGAACGTGACTGCGCCAGGGCCACTAACAAAACTCCATTTACTCTCAATTGTGCTGCCGAGTGGCAGGCCATCATCGGTGACAGAACCATTGGCTGCGGCGGTCGCAGACAGGGCAATCGTTTGATTCGCGCTGGCATTGACGATGGGCACTTGATTCGGCAGAAGCACTGTCACGGTTACAGTGGATGTGGTAGTGGCATTCGTATCGGTCGCCGTTAGCTTCAAGATATATGTGCCAGGGGCAGAGAAGGTCGCGCCGGTCGTGCTGTTGCTGGGGTTCGTAAACGTCACAGCGCCGGGACCGCTGACCTTGCTCCAATTCAGACTGACTGCACCGCCAGGTAAGCTGTCGTCCGTCACGGTTGCGCTCAGGCTCACGGAATTTGTTGGTACTGTTGAGCGTTAGATCACGCAGGGTTGAGGGTGTCCCGATGCTCTGATTCGGGACAGTAATGGTTACTACCCGTGTGCCGGTGGGCGCAGGCGGAGCCGCGACCGCGGCCAGCGTAATCGGATCAATCCGGTTGCGCAATTTTCCTAGTGTCATTCCCGTATTGAGGGTAACGGAATAATTCGTCGGAGTCGCGGTGCCAGTACCCGTGATCGTACCGCCAAAAGTACTCGCCCCGTTTTGAATCAACTGCGGAACCCCGGGAACCAATAAATCCTGCGTGATCACCGCCCCTGTATTCAGCGTGGTCGCTTCGGCCAAAAGTTGCCGCGCAGAACCTTCAATTCTGCTGCCAGAATTAATTGTCATGCCGTGCCGTACGATGACTGATTCACTTGAGATCAAAGCACTTCCACGCCAGGTTTTTGTGGCCGTCGCCGTGACGCTGCCCGCCGTCGCCGTGATCGTATCCGTTCCCGCATTCGCCCCCGGATAACAAAAAGTCGCTTGTCCGGCATGATCCGTGTTGACTGTCCCACTCGTCGTATTTGCCCCGGACACACTAAAACTCACAGGAGTATTTCGCAGCGCAGCTCCGCTCGCGCTCACCAGATTCGCCGACAAACAGCACGAAGTGCCAATCTCATGCGTTGCCGATCCTGGATTCAAGGTCAAGGTGTTCTGCTGCACTACCGGAGGTAAAACGGCACCGGGTAATAAAGTATTCCTCGTTACTGTCGCCGTCGTTCGATTCGCTGCGGCTGTCGCAGTGAGAGGTTGCAACAACATGCTGGCAATCAGGATATTGGTGATGCTCAAACGTAGGCTCTTAAGTTTCAGGCTGAAGAAAAGACGGAGGATAATGCTATTGCGAAATTTCATATCAAAGTTTCTAGTAGGGGAAGGCTTCCAAAAACTAAAACGCACCCTGGGGGGAAGCTCATTATTTTCAAGGTAATATTTTCTTGCACGCCATCTTCTGGCGTTAGCTTTGAATAATCTTAGTTGCTGTAAATAATTCGTGCCAGAAGTGTAAAATAAAAGAATGGCACAATTAAAAGTAACATTAATTTTGGAAATAAGCTCCGTTATCACGCGTATTTGGTTGGGGAAGAGGCAACCAATTTGAGCCGGATTGAGCAAAAGATGGAAGCGTTGCGTCCGCAGAGTTTGAGCGATATTACGAAGGACTTGCTCTTGCAAAAGCAAGCCGAAATAATTAGTCAAACGGGCAAAAAAGCAGAAAACATCAAAGCGGTTGAAGTAGATATTTATGCTGCTGAAGCGAAAGAAAGAAAGTGGTTCGGCGATGGAATTTGCGTCAACGAACAAAAACCTCAACGAGACGGCGAAGCGAAAGCGGGAAAAGAGCGAACGACCACCGAGATGGCGCGGTTGGAGCAAAAAGACGGAAAATATCAAGCTATAATTGCGGGGGAAGGAATTGAACGAGCGAAATTATAGCGGGCAGAAGTGGTCAGAGAAGACGGCGAAGAAGTGGAAAATCTGCCGAAGCGGACGGATGGAAAAGCAAAATGATGTCATTGTGGCACATCGCCAAAAACGCAAAGGAATGTCAAGAGATAGGGGTAAAAATGTAGATACTAAGGGTTGATCGTGTGGCTAACCACCATCAGCCGCGACAATCTCCGTTACAGTGCAAAATCGTTCACTCTCTCCCATTGTTCGATTCTCCATGCTGAAACTGCCGCTGATCGTAAAAGTTTTTTTTATTGTGCAAAAGTTGAATTTATCGGGGATCAGTCAATTAAAATTAACGGGCGCATCATTCACCATTTTGACCTGACATGGCAAGAAATATTTTTTTTGGCAAAATGAAAGGAGGAATATAGCAGCCGGGCTACCTGGCAGCTTTTGCGGCGGAGACCGGGAAACAAAGCTGGCATTGTCACTCGTTGACAAAAAGCAGTTTTCTGATTACCCTTCAGTTGCTGCTGTAAAAATTTATTAGTCTCACTGAATTATCGCGCTGAAACATTCTTACAATATCCCCGGAAGTATTCAGCGTAACTACCGGATCAGTAAGTTAGCCCATAAGCAATTAATATTGCCTCGTCAACGAATCCTGACCGAAAAGGATTTGCGCGATTTTACTAAATCGCCCAGGGAAGAGTCCAAATGTTACGACCACAAAAAACACTTATCAAAATTACATTTTTCATGCTGGGCATTGCTTTATCAGCGCTGCAACTGAGTGCGGCCACTCCGGTTAATTCCTTAACTATCCGGGAAAAAGCAGGTGTCACTACGCTTAATTACCCGATCCAAATCGGGCGTCCTTTTATGCCCGGTGAGGTGCTAAACTTCCCGAAAGCCGTGATTGATGGAACTGCCGTCACGACGCAGGCAGATGTCAAAAGCCGCTGGCCTGATAATTCGGTCAAACATGCAGTACTAACATTCTATCTTCCCAAGCTGACAGCGAATAGTTTGCTTACAGTAACCTTTACTAATCAAAGTACAGGTAATAACACAGGCGCATTAACCAAAGCACAGATGCTGAGTAATACCTATAATTTTGACGCCGGGATAGAGTTAACACAAGGGACAACAAAGGTTAGCGCTTCTGCTGAAATAATGCTGAATGCGGGAAAGTATACAAATTGGAATGGTGGCGCTGTCTCCACTTCGATAATAATTGCGGATCATAGTGCTGCGCGAGCGTATGATATAGGGCTTGATGCAAATAAATCATTTCGCCCAATTTTTCACGCGACGTTCTGGCCCACAATAAAAAAGGTAAAGATCCGCGTTATTGGTGAAATAGCGAATACAGAAACATTGCAGGACCAGCTTTACTCTTTGACTATTAAACTGGGCAGTAAGCAAACAAAAACAGTTTATACAAAAGCTAATCTCAAACATATCGTTGGCAGCCGCTGGACAAAGGAATTCTGGCTGGGCGATGCGCCTCCGGCGATTGAAATTAACCATAACCTGAGCTACTTAAAAGAAACAAAATTTTTCCCGAATTATGATATCAGTCTCACTATTTCAACGGCTGCCATTACTGATGCTTATAATCAATGGCTGGCGACACCAAAAGATTTATTTGATAATGGCAGTCTCACTAAATACATGCCGACAACCGGGGGCCGGGACGAAATCGGGCCCTATCCAACCTGGACGGTGCGCTGGCTATATACCGGCGATACCCGTGCGCAGCAACAAACCTTTGGCAATGCCGATTTGTCCGCCGCATTTCCAGTCCATTTCAGAGAGGGTGATAGCACGAAAAAATTTGATCGGCCCCAAGCTATCTCAGCCTTAGGGAAAGTATTATCTATCGAAGCTCGCCCAACCATAATTCTCAACTCCGGGAATCAGTATATTAACTTTACCTATACTGCACCAGAAGACAAAATTATTCCTGTTGGTACAATGAGTGATAATGGCTGGATTCCTGATAGCCCGCATCAACCCGATTATCATTCAGCGCTTTATACCCTGACAGGAGATTACTGGTATTTAGAAGAACTCTATTTTTGGGCGGCGTGGAGTGCGGCTGATCCAAGTTATGGCGATCAATATTACGGTCGTGGCCCGACAGGAAATATTGGTGGTATTTATGGCGAGATTCGCGGTGATGCATGGATCCTCAGAACCCGCGCACAAACTGCCTTTTTAGCGCCTGATGGAGCAGCCGAAAAGGCTTATTTTACGACCTTAACCAACGATGCAATTGCGATTTGGGAAGGTGTAAGAAATATTACCGGCAGTACTTTTCAAGGGACTTCAAATTGGAACTGGGGAAATTCGATTGGCCTGCAACGTTATGGAAATCACGGGATACCAACCGTTCCGAGTTTGCGATTTTGGGAAGAAGGTTTCAATGTCCCGCCGTACAGTACTGATGCTGACCCGGCAAATACGGCGCTGGCAACCCTGCCCTGGCAACATCACTACTTACTTTATTCGCTGGGGCGAGCGAAAGAATTAGGGTTTCAAACCGGGCCATTACTATCCTGGCTGGGACAATTATTTATTGCTGAGCTTGCGGATCCTGCCTATAACCCTTATCTGGCCATAAGTTATCGAATGCCAACTGTAAAGCTGGCAGACTATCAATATGTTCCTACCTGGTTTGACGAAAGAAATGGTTTTCTCAGTAGTTATAATCCGCAGACAGATTTTCCCAATCAATTGCTGGACGCCAATAATGGCTATCCAATGTATCTCATTGCTGCCGGTTCGATGTTAAAAAATGAGCCGAATGGCAGTCTGGCGTGGGGCTTTATCCAACAGAACATTTTAGTCTCACCGGCAATTAATGATAACCCCAGATGGGCAATCTTACCGCGCCCTTAAACTATTTCTTAACTTTCGTACTTACTATCTGAGCTACTTTTTGGAGAAGATTATTTATGCGTAACAAATTATATCTATTTACATTCAGCTTTATCCTGGTTATCTCACTCACTGCCACTGCCCGACCTGTCAACTTAAAACCCGGCACAAAAATTACTGTAGCCTTTAATGAAGCAAGAGAAATACAGTCAAACGCTAATAAGAGTATTATTACTGCGGCCAGTGCTGAATTAACGATTTCGCTGGATAATACTGGAACCTTGCTTACCGCTACAATCAAAAATACGTCGCAACCACAAAGCGGTATTTCACTTTACGCGCTGGATTTAGGCATCTCTGAAAAAACCCTGGATGATTATCAATTTGAGACTACACTGATTAATTTCCCGACAGGAGCAAGATGGGCAGGCCCTTCAGACAGTCCCGGTTTATCAGGTACTTTCGGAACATTTTTGCTAATGGCTGTGGAAGCCCTGCCTGTGGGTGGCAAAGAATTACTTAAACCGCTTTCCCCTTTACCAGCCAGCTTTCTTACTGCGGGTCAGAGTGGTTCATTACAGGTACAATTTATTAATCAGGGAAAAGCCAAAGACCTGCAAAATCGTATCCTGGGGTTATCCCCGACGGTACATTTTCTGGCCCCTGCGACAAGGAGTCTGCAAGCTGATCGGTTGCGCTTACTTTCTGATAGTATGGAAATTCAAAAAGCCAGCAGTTCGATGGGGTTATTGCTTCTTTCTCCATTACTTTTAGGTGCGCTCTTTGGGTTAAATAAATTAAGAAAGTAAAGATTAATCGCAGCTATCAGCTTCTCAATACCGTAAGTGCAGCCTGCTTATTTGTCTTCAAATTCCTCGCGCAAATAACGTCCTCCCAACCCTGCTCCCTACTACCATTGCCAGTTTTGCCTCCCGCAAACCGGAGGATGAAAAAAACAGGATTGGGGAATTGTAAACTCAGTTTCTTCTCGCTCCAATGAACAGACGTGCAAAAGCAGATTGGACAGACCAGTTAGAGTTGCAATACAACGCTGAATCGCAGAAACTATGCTTTCTGATCCCTGTTCAAGGACGATTTTCTGATGAGATTCAAGGATAAAATTGCTGTCGTCACAGGTGGTGGCGGAGAAATTGGACGAGCTACAGCGTTGCGCCTGGCACGTGAAGGTGCGTCAATTGTTGTCGTTGATATTAAGCTCAAAGAGGCGGAATTAGTTACGTCAGAAATCATTGGCAACGGCGGTGAGGCCGAAGCCTATCAGTGTGATGTCAGCCAGCGTCCACAGGTCGAAGCCCTCGCCAATAAAGTACAACTCCGGTTCGGACACATTGATGTGTTGTGCAATATTGCCGGGATTGCGCCGTATGCTCCATTACTGGAAACGACGGATGAAAATTGGGACGCAACGATTAATGTAAATTTAAAAGGCGTTCATCTTTGCACGCAAGTCGTAGCGCGATTGATGATCAAACACAATATCAAAGGCAGCATCGTGAATATGGCTTCGACCAATGGCATCGTCGGCGAAAGCGGGTTGATTGCTTACAATGCCTCGAAATTCGGAGTCGTCGGAATGACGATGACGGCGGCGCTTGAACTGGCTCCTCATGGGATTCGCGTGAACGCTGCTGCGCCTGGATTAATTCAGACAAAACTTTCGATGGCGGTGTTAGATAACGATCCGGTCCTGAAAGAAAATTACTTAAAAGAAAAAATCCCGATGGCGCGATTTGGAACGCCTGATGAAGTCGCGGCAGTCGTGGCTTTTCTGGCTTCGGATGACGCTTCGTTTGTCACCGGACACGCGCTGGTCGTGGATGGTGGACAGTTGACGTTTTAATTTCAAAATTGCTTTTTATGAAAAATCTCAAAACCTTCAGCAAAGCCATTATTATTCTTGCCCTCATCGCAGTGATCGCACTGGCGGCGCGACAAACGAATGACGACATCTTCACCAAAAAAGTGCAGCCAATTTTCGAAGCGAATTGCGTGATGTGCCACGGCGCAAAAGTCCAGCGCTCCGGCCTCGATTTGCGGACTGAACAAGCCACGCTTAAAGGTGGTTCACGCGGCGCAAGCATCGTTCCCGGCAAGGCGAATGAAAGCCTGCTGATTAAATTAATCACGCATAAAGAAGAACCTGCGATGCCGATGGGCGGAAAACTTTCCGACGTGGAAATTGCAACCGTGGCGGAGTGGATCAATGGCATGAAGCCGATGGCAGCGGTGGCGGTTACTGAAGGCGCTCCGGTGCGCAAACCGGGTTATTCAATCACTGCCAAAGATCGCGCCTGGTGGTCATTTGTGAAACCTGTTCGTCCGACAATTCCGGTGGTCAAAAATCAAAAATGGGTGCGCAACGAAATTGATGCGTTTGTACTGAATAAGCTCGAAGCGAATGGCTTGAATCCTTCGCCTGCGGCTGATCCGCGCACGTTGCTGAGAAGAGTTTATTTCGATTTGATCGGGCTTCCTCCCACGCCAGAAGAGATGGACGCATTTCTCAAAAACCCTTCCAAGCTCGCTTACGAAAAAGTGATTGATAAATTGCTCGCCTCGCAGCATTACGGCGAACGCTGGGGCAGGCATTGGCTCGATTTAGCGCGTTATGCCGACAGTGGCGGTTACGAATTTGATTATGATCGTCCGCACGCGTGGCGCTATCGGGATTGGGTCATCAAAGCTTTCAATGAAGACAAGCCTTACAATAAATTTATTATCGAGCAATTAGCCGGAGATTCGCTGAACCCAAACAACGCGGAGGCTTTAGTTTCGACCGGGTTTTGTCGTAGCGGCCCAACAGTTGATAACGTCGTCAATGAAGAATCGCGCAGTGATGAAATGGATGACATGGTTTCTGCGACTTCGACTGTGTTTATGGGGTTAACGGTAGGTTGTGCGCGTTGCCACGATCACAAATACGACCCGATTCCGACGCGTGATTATTACCGCATGGTCGCGGTTTTTAATTCTTCAGCAAACACGGAAAAGCCTTTAGCGACCGAAGCAGAAATCACGGAATTTAAAGCCGCGAACAAAATCATTGATGAAGAAGTGAAGCCCTATAAAGCGAAATTGTCAGAGCTTGAAAAACCAATTCGTGAACAATTAATAAATGAAAAAATTGATTTTCACGTAGCGTTGGCTGAAAAAACCAGTGGCTTCGGCGAACTTACAAAAGAACAATTCCGCGCTGAAACTGAAAAACGCCTGCGCAAAGATGTGAATATTCAAGCCGAAGATATTGAAGAAAAAGTTACGCCTGAACAACACAACTTGCGCAAAAAATTATTGAAAGAAATTGACGATGTAAATAAAACGCGTCCGGCTCCGTATGCTTCGGCGATGGGACTGACCGACAAAAAAGACCCCGACAAAACTTTCCTTTACCTGCGCGGAAACTGGCGCACGAAAGGTGAAGAAGTCCACCCCGGCGTCCCCACCGTGCTCAGCGATGGCAAAGATTTACAACCCGTCAGCCCTCGTCAGCAATTAGCTGAAATGATTGCGAGTCCTGAAAATCCATTGACTGCACGTGTCGCCGTCAATCGCAT
>JANMKB010000212.1:0-9687 GCA_031371805.1 Blastocatellia bacterium
CTGATTTCGATATAAGCCATCTGGTATTCAGAATCTTTCAAATTGTCGGTGATGCGGCATCCCATTTTGCCACCTGCGCCAAATAAAGCAATGTTTATCATTCTTACTTTCCTTTCGTGTCAACAAATAATTCTGTCGCAATTAAAGCGCACCACGCCGGATACTTTCGAAATGATCCGCGCGTCCATGCTGACCCCCCTTCAAGGCGATTTCCAACCCATCCAGCGCGGCCTCATCAGAATACGCGCGATTCAGCGGCTGCCCGGGGACTAGCGGCATGCGCAACTCCAACGCATAAATTCCAAGCTGGCTGATCGCGTGGCTGGACGTATCGCCCCCCGCCACACAAACGCGCCGCACACCACTGGCGAGCAGCAATTCGCGCAACAATAATCCCTGCTGTTTGCCGAGCCTTTCACGAATCGTCAGTTCATCCAGGCCGCGTTGCCACAAGCGGTCATTGCTGGCCTGCATCACTGGATCGTGCGGGCCACGCGCGGAATACAAAACCACACTGCGTCCGGTGGCTAAGAACTCCATCGCTGTTTTTTGCAAACGCGCACGTTCCGCTTCAGCGGTCGTTTCATCAACTAACAACGAAGCGTCGAGCCGCAGACTAGCATAGCTGTTCGCCTCGGCCCATTCGATTTGCGCGAGTGTCGCCGCTGCACAACTGCCTGCCATCACGATTAATTGTTCGACCGCGCCCGCCGATGGATATTCGACACGAGGCCGCTGCCAATGGCCCGCGAGCGCGTATCCGACGCCCGAAGAACCGATGACAAAGCGCGCGCCCGCTTCCCACATCAACCGTCCCGCCGTCGCCAATCGCGCGTCATCCAGCGTGTCGAACAGCACAATTTCCGGTTGATTGCCGAGCAAACCAGCGAATCGTTCGTTGACTTCCGCTGTCGTCCCGCTCAGGTGCAACAGATCAAAGAGTGCGATGGTTGCATCCGTCTGTTTGCTCAGATGCAAGCGCAAATCGCCCTCATCCATCGGCGTCACCGGATGGCGTGACATCATCGGATGCCGATCCAGACGAAATGTTTCGCCCGCCACCGTCGCAAAGAGGTTGCCGAAAACGCAATACCGTTTCAGTACCGGCGCGCCAACCAGCAGCGGCACAAAGGAGGAAGCAAAAATGCGCTGCCCGATTTCGTATGCTTTGCCGATGCTGCCGATGGTTGGAGATGAATCAAACGTTGAGCAAACCTTGTAATGAAAGAGGCGCGCGTTCAGCCGCTGCAATGTCACAAAGATCGCGGGTAAGGCGGCTTCCATCTGCCCGGGAGTCATCGTGCGGCTTGCACCCGCGACGCCGACGGCTTCGACATCGGGGAATTTTTCGCGCAACAGTTCCGGCGACGGCGGTGATAAAAACAAAACACTGCGCACGCCATTGAGAGAAAGCGATTCCATCGCATCAGCGGAACCCGTGAAATCATCACCGTAAAAAGTGAGCAGCAAATTGGGCATCGTGTTATTTCACCGCACCGGGCGCGCCGTATTTTTTCTTCACGTCATCCAGCACCAATATCCAGTCCTGATCTTCGCCCGGCGTTGGCGTGATGAATTCACGTTCGCTGGTTTTCGCCCATTCGCCGATCAGCGCGGCTTTGCTATCGCGGGGGTTGAACCACCAGCCGCGCAGTTTCTCGCCGGATAACTTCGTCAGATTGACTTTGAATTTGCGTCCGGTCGGCGCGTAAATCATCGCGTAACTGCCTTCGCTATCGCGCGTGGCAACAAATCGCTTCAAGCCTGCGCCTGGCATTGCAGTCGGGATTTCGACGCTGTCAGGCTTGTGCGCCAGAATCAATGAATCATCGGGAATGCGCGTTAGAAAAGGACGCGATTCGATCAATCGCCGTCCGTGCCGCATTTGCGCTGCACCCGGCTGATCCAGCGCTTCGGCCCAGCTCATCAATGGATTGTTAATTGGCTTGCGGCCCGGCTGCCACATTTGCCACACCGAATGATGACCGTAGGTGTGACCGCACGCGCCAGTGAACAAATCCCAGTACAACGGTCGGCGCACATCCGCCGCAACCGAATGACCGAACAGCCTGGCATTGAAAGAAATGGGATGATCTTCGTAAATTGGTTCGCCGTCCAGCACGGGTTTGATCGGCGTGCGGTCATAATCCACTTTGGTCAGTTCATAACGCGGATTGAATTCGGCGACGTGACCGTTCTGCCGCATATTGAAATCCAGCCAATCGTCGTTGTGAAACACATCGGCAGAGCCAGCGCCGCCGCGCGGATGCAAGGTCTTCAAATGTGTGCCGCCATCGCCTTTGCTGAGGCCGCGTGCCATCGCGCGTATGACTTCTTTGTGCGTGTCAGTCTCAATCGCACGGTCGCCACCCAGAATCCAAATGATATTGGTTTGGTCTTTGTAGCGCCGTCCCAGCCATTCGCCGTACACTTCAGCATTTTGCGCATTGAAAACCTCTGGCCCCGCGCCACGTCCGCGATTCCATTTATCGCCCCACGTCGGCAAAAAGCCAATGTAAATTCCCAGCGCGTCTGCTTTCTTCACAATGTAATCCACGTGATCCCAGTAATCGTTGCTGGCTCCGTCTTTCACCTCCGGCTTGGTTGGATCGTTATTGAGCAGCGGGCGATGACCGTAAGAATTCGGATCGTTGATGCCGTCGAGTTCCGCGAGCGCGACGGCCTGAATGACGGTGAAGCCAAGGCCAGCGCGGTTTTTTAGATAGCGATCCGCTTCCTCGCGGTTGAGGCGATGAAACAACTCCCAGGCCGTATCGCCGAGATAGAAAAATGGTTTGCCTTCTGTCGTGACGAGAAAGCGTTTGTTGTCGCTGATCTTCAAGCGAGGAACCGCAATCGTAGTGCCTGCGATTAATAACAGCAGCGCTGATAAAACCTGCAATCTGATTTTCATGCTTATTGTGCTCCGAATTTTTCGATAGCGTGTTGTAGTTCTGAATGATCCAGCGCGTATTCTTCCAATGACTTGCCTGCCAGCGCTGCTTCCCAACCCTGTTGCACGCTTCGCACGCCCGCCGCAATGCCTGCCGGATGCGCGACGATGCCGCCGCCGCAGACATACATCACATCCGGCGTGCCAAGCGCGCGATACGAATCTACCGCTTGTCCCGCCCATTGCGCCGAGGCCAGCACGGGCATCGCAAGGTAAGGCTTGTCCTCGTAAAGCGGCGTCAACACGGCTTGCGCCGAACGAATGACAGAGGCATCCGGCTCCCAGAATTTATTGCGCAGCCCATTGCAATGCAGATGATCTACCCCGGCCAGGCGCCAGAGCTTTTGATACGCGGTGAATTCAATGCCAAGCAACGGATGCCGCGTCAGCATGCCCCAGCCGTTACGATGGCCATGAATCGGCAGTTGCGCGTGTCGGCGCAGATGCGCGACTGCCGGTGCGCCGACGTGATTCAAACTGACCATCACACAGGTTCCACTGCCTGCCAGCACTTCGTCGTGATGGCGCAACATTTCGTCCATGTCATCGGTGATGTTGGCAGCATACATCGGCTTTTTGCCCGTGCGGTCGGCATATTCATTGATGACGCGGCTGACGGCGGCAAAACGTGCGCTGAACGGCGAATGCGGCGGATTCGCCATCAACTCGTCGTCCTTGATGAAATCGAGTCCGGCTTCGATCAGCACCCGAACCATCGCTGCCGTTTGTTCCGGCGAAAGGCCGACGCTGGGTTTGATGATCGTGCCGATGATCGGGCGACCTTCCACGCTCGTCAGTTTGCGCGTGCCTGCGATGCCGAATTGCGGCCCCGGATATTTGTCCGCAAAGGCGTGCGGCAATTTCAGATCAGTCAGTTTGAGTCCCGAAAATTCCTGCAACTCATACAGGTTGCCGCAAACCGTCGCCAGCAGGTTGGGCAACGATGCCCCCATATTCGCCAGCGGAAACGACACCACTACCTCAGCGCGTTTGAATTTGCCGTCGTGATTTTTTGGCGGCTTGGAATATGGCAGGGAAGGCACGTCCACCGTTTCCAGTTCGGTGATGCGTTCGACGCGGGCGGCGTGATTTTCGCGCAACTCGTCAGTTTCGCCCGGCACGCGCACAAACGTGCCGCACGATTGTTCACCCGCCATTACTTCCGCCGCACGTTCGAGCGGATGCGCGGTTTCGATGCGATACGTTGCAATAATTCGATCAGCAGTCATTGAGCTGTTCCCGAAAGCAGAAAAGTACCTAATCGGCAAAGTCTAGTTGTTGCCCGTCCCCTTGTCTGTAAGAATGATGCGCCTTTTTGTAACAATCCTATCATCTTCCCCAAAATGACAGCACCGCAAGGGCCAAAGTAACGAAATCTTCTTTTCGGGGCGCTCACGGCTATTTGTCTTACTGCTGGCGCGCTACCTCTCGTACCACGCGCGCAAAGTTTTTCAGCATGATGGATTCATCTCTCCGTTGCCGGATCATTACAATGCCTGTGCCTGGTACTTGTTCACCAAGCGGTTTGTAAACGACACCCTCGCTGAGCAGGCTTTGGACTGAAGCGGGAATCAACGCCACGCCTAACCCCGCAGCAACTAAGCTGAGAATTAGTGGTTCTCCGCAAATTTTCGTTCTTATCGTTTTCACAAGGTTTCGTCATTGTCATCGCGCTGATCAGCCTTCCGGACAGTCCTGACAAAGCTGGATGACCTTGCCGTTCGAGGCTGACTCATAAGAAGAAAAGACCAACTGAACGGTCTTCAAATTATCCGCCGCCGTCGTTTCCGCTGGCCTTTCGCCCCGCAGCGCCGCCAGCAAATCCGCATTGCATGGGACGATACTCGACTGAACCAGCTCATACGCCGGGTCAGTCCAGGCATAGCGCAGCGGTGGGCAGCGTTTGGCACAAGTGCCGACTTCAGTCGTGACGCGAATCCAGTAATCCGGGCCGAGTTCGAGCGAACCTTTTTCCCCTTCAACGTAAATATACGTTTCGGGAAATCGTTCGTGCTCGGTGCGACTGGCATAGCTCATTTCACACGTCACCGTTACGCCACCCATCGTCATCATGACGGTGGCAACGTCTTCGCCCTTGATTTCTTTATGAATGCGATGCGTTTGGCAATAGAGCGTGCGCGCTTCGCCAAACAGAAAGCGCGCCGTGTCGAGGATGTGGCTGCCGATGTCGGTCAGAATAAATTGCTCGATTTCTCTCAGGAACGGCTGGTTCGCGAACACTGGGAAGCTGGAACAGAAATGCAGCCGCGCGCGAAACGGCTTCCCGATCACGCCACGCAGCAACTCGCTTTTCACTTGGCGAATCGGCGTTTGCCAGCGCCAGTTTTCATGCACGTAAAAAGGCACATCGGCTTCACGACACGCACGCACCATCTCGGTGGCTTCGGCCAGCGTAGTTGCCAATGGCTTCTGACAGATGACGGGCAGGCGATGCGCGGCAGCCAGATGCACCAAGTCATTGTGCGTTTTCACATCGGTGATGATGTCCAGAAAATCCAGCTGCTCGCGCTGAAGCATTTCCTGTGGATCGTCGTAAACCGCCGGCACGCCAAACTCCCGCGCCAGTTCTTCGGCTTTTCCGCGATGGCGATTGCCAAGCGCGACGCATCTGGCTCCCGCTACTTCCTGCCACGCCGCCAGTTGATAGCGCGCCCAGAATCCCGTACCCACAATGGCAAAGCGTAAATCAGTCATCGTAATTCAACTCAAGCCAGCATCAACTCAGGAGGCCTTTCACAACGTTGCCGTGTACGTCGGTCAAACGATAATCGCGTCCGCCGTGCCGAAACGTCAGCCGCGTGTGATCAAATCCCAGCAGGTGCAAAATCGTCGCGTGAAAGTCGTGCAGGTGGACTTCGTTTTCCGCTACCTGATCGCCTAAGTCATCCGACTGGCCGTAAGTGATGCCCGGTTTCACGCCGCCGCCCGCCATCCATGAGCTAAATACGAAATTATGATGACCGCGCCCGTCGGGCTGATCCGTCCACGGGGTGCGCCCGTATTCAGTCGTCCACACGACTAACGTATCGTCGAGCATCCCGCGCGATTTGAGGTCGCGCAGCAATCCGGCAATAGGCTGGTCAATGTTGCGCGCCAACTTTTCATAGCCCTTGATCTTGCTGTGTCCGTCCCAATTATTTGACGAACCCGTATCAATCAATTCGATAAACCGCACGCCACGTTCGGCCAAGCGCCGCGCGACGAGACATTGCCAGCCGTAGCTTTTCGTATCGTCACGCGTGATGCCATAGAGCTTGAGCGTCGCGTCGGTCTCTTTCGATAAATCCAAAACTTCGGGCATCTGTTGTTGCATGCCGAAAGCCGTCTCAAACGATTTCATGCGCGCCGCCAACGGCGAATCGTTGGCGCGCGTGAGCAAATGTTGCGAGTTTAGATCGGCCAGCAATTCGAGTTCGCGCTGTTGAATGCGGTCGCTGGGCGAACGCCGCACGAGGTCTGGAATTGGTTCGCTGCCGGGAATCACGCGCGTGCCCTGATGCACGGCCGGCAGGAAATCAGAACTCCAAACTTGTCCGCCCGCGTAAGGCAGATAAGGTGCGAGCACAATAAACGAAGGCAGATTTTGATTCTCAGTGCCGAGGCCATAACTCACCCACGAACCCATACACGGGCGCTTGAACGTAACTGATCCCGTATGCATGCCGAGCGTGCCCTGAAAGTGTTCGTTGTGATCGGTTTTCATCGAACGAATCACGCAAACTTCATGCATCATTTCGCGCAAGTGCGGGAACAGATCGCTCACCTCAGTGCCGCATTGCGCGTTCGGCTTGAAATCCCACAGCGGACGCAACAGCAATCGTCCATTCGCGCCCAAGCCTTTCTGTTCAGCGGCGGCCACCAATTTTGGCTTCGGGTCGAAGGTTTCCATCTGGGCTACGCCGCCCGTGGAGTAAAGGAAGATGACGCGCTTGGCTTTAGCAGGAAAGTGCGGCGCACGGGGCGCGAGCGGGTTTTGTGAGTGCGGAGTGCGGAGTGCGGAATGCGGAGTAATTGCCCCAGACAATTCGCTGACGATGCCGGGGAACACGAGCGATCCGCCGAGCAGCGAATGAATCATTTGGCGACGATTGAATTGATTTGCCATAACTTTTAGTCCACAAAAATAAACTCACTGCTGCTTAACAAAACGCGCAAGTAACTCGCCAGTGCGGCGCGCGTTTGTTCTTCTTCGGGCAATTGAATCGCGCCGAGTTCGGGTCGCAGTTCGCGCAAGTAACGCAACCCTTTTGCTAGTTCCGCCGCCGTCGGCTTACGTCCGAACGCGAGGCGATAAGCGTAATCAATCCGTTGCGCATCGTCGGCAAACGCCAGCCCTACGCGCACGGCGAACTGGTCGGCCTGCTTATGCACGAATGGGTCGTTCATCATAAACAGCGCCTGCAACGGCGTAGTGCTTAACATCCGTTCGCCCGTCGCGGCATTCGTATCGGCTCCGTCGAAAATCGCAAGCTGCGGATGCGCGCGAATGCGTTGCTGCATCAGGTAAACGCCGCGACCATTGTGTTCATAAGCCGCGACGAACGGGTTGTGTACCGAGTAACGCCAATCCTTTTCCGGCGGGAAAGGATGCGGGCCGTTCACATTGCTTTCGAGCGTTCCGCTCACCATCAACATCGCGTCACGAATCTCTTCTGCCGAGAGGCGGCGGCGATTGAAACTCGAAAGCAAATTGTTCGTCGCATCTGCTGCTGGCTGGGTACCGCTGGTTGCGATTTGATAGACGTGCGAGAGCATCATTCGGCGGTGCATCTTTTTGAATGACCAGCCGTCGGCGATGAATTGCGCCGCGAGATAATCAAGCAATGCGGGATGCGTCGGAGCAAGCCCGCGCACGCCGAAATCGTTAGGCGTTTGCACCAGACCTTTGCCGAAATGATGCAGCCAGACGCGATTGACGATCACGCGCGCCGTCAACGGATTTTTGGCATCGGCAATCCATTCGGCGAGTTCGCGGCGTCCGCTGCCCTGATGGTTTTCAGGCAAGCGTGCGCCGCCGAGAATTTGCAAAAAGCCGCGTGGTACCAGCTCGCCGAGGTTTTTGTTGTCGCCTTTGCGTTGCACGCGCGAATCCGCTGCCGAGCCTTCTGATACGGCATAAGCGTGTTCGACTTTGGGTTGCTCACTCAACTCAGCCAGACGCAATTTTACTTTATCGAGTTCGGCATCAATCTCGGCGAGGGTGCGTTTCGAAGCCTTGCCGACGATGCGATTGCGGTCGTCGTGGTCTTCTTCGCCGAGCCTGGTCGGGTCAATGACGCGCCCGACTTGATCGGTTTCAAATCCCTTGCCCGCCGCTTGTGCCAATAACGCAGTAGCCGTCTGTTGCTGATTCTGTCGCCCCTTCACATAACCGCGCTCCACGTTTAAGGCTTCGACTTTTAAGACCAATCCGCGCGCTTCGGTTTGATATTTTTCAAGTTCTTCTGCGGCTGCGCCTTTCACGAGCGGCGTCATGCTATGAGGACGCCGATAAATTTCTGTCCCCGGAAACGCAAAGCGCGTGCTTTTGAAAATGCCATACAGCGCGTAATAGTCGCGCGTCGGCAGCGGGTCGAACTTGTGATCGTGGCAACGCGCGCACGATATGCTCAAGCCGAGAAAAGCTTTGCCCACATTATCAATCGTGTCGTCAATCATCAGATTGTCGTCGGTGTCGCGCGAACCGAAGCGCCGCGTAATGGCGACATAACCCGTAGCGATAATTTTTTCCTGCCATTCGGCTTCTGCCACTTTTTCGTCAGTGTTTTTGAGCGGCAGCAAATCGCCCGCGAGTTGTTCGCGGACGAATTGATCGTAAGGCTTGTCGTCATTGAAAGCCTTGATGACGTAGTTGCGATATTTATAAGCCGACGGTACGGGAAAGTCTGACGCGCACCCAGCCGTGTCGGCATTACGCACCAGGTCGAGCCAATGCCGTCCCCAGCGTTCTCCATACGCCGAACTCGCCAGCAATCGTTCAACGACTTTTTCAAAAGCATTCGGCGACGGGTCATTAACGAAGGCTTCGATCTCGCGCGGCGTCGGCGGCAAGCCCGTCAGGTCAAAGGTCGCACGACGAATCAAGCTGCGCTTATCGGCGTCATTCACCGGCGCGAGCTGTTGTGCTTCGAGTTGGGCGAGAATGAAATTATCTATCGGCGTTTTCGCCCACGACTGATTTTTAACGGCAGGAACGGTGACGGCTTTAAGCGGCTGAAACGACCAGAATTTTTTGGCTTCGTTGAAATCGTAGGCTTCTGTTTTCACTGTCGCTGCTTCTTCGCGAGGGTCAGGTGCACCCATCCTGATCCACGTTTCAAAATCACGAATGACGGCTTCAGGTAATTGCTTGCCCATCGGCATCTGCAATTTCGCGTCGGCATAGCGAATCGCCCGAATGAGCAAGCTCTTTTCCGGCGCACCAGCTACCACCGCTGGTTCACCCGAAGCCCCGCCTTTCAGCATTCCGGCGCGCGTATCAAGCCGCAATCCACCTGCCAGCTTTTTCGCTTGCGAGCTGTGGCATTGATAGCACTGGTTGATGAGTACAGGGCGAATCTGCTGCTCGAAAAACTCAACTCCAGCTTTTGATAAACCGACAGATGAGGACTGCTGAGCATTGATGGTGGCCAGATAAGGCAGGGAAAACAATGCGCCCGCCAGAAGCGCGAGGCAGCGCTTGAGAATGTGATCTGTGCTGGTCTTCATCGCAA
>JANMKB010000220.1:0-5644 GCA_031371805.1 Blastocatellia bacterium
AGCGGGAGAATAACAGCAATTTTTTTGGCTCCAGAGTTGTCGGCAACATCCAGAACTGATCCCATTTGAACCATAACTGAATCCTTCTCAGTTGTCAGTTATCACTTGCAGGATTACGCAATGAATAACGGACAATGAACAATTTACTTGCTTGCTTTCCGCAAAACTTCAACCACGCGCCAACGTTTGCGCGCCGATAAGGGACGGGTTTCAGCGATTTTGACCTGATCGCCAACAGACACGCCTTCAATTTCGTTATGCGCCATAAACTTATTACGGCGACGCACATAGCGCTTATAAATCGGATGCTTGATCAGGCGATCAACACGAACAACGACCGTCTTTTGCATTTTGTCGCTGGCAACGATACCGATCTTTTCACTGCGGCGACCGCGCTCTGAAGCGACAGCAACCGGAGCAACAATAGCTTCTACAGTGCTGGTTTCATTTGTGGTATTGGTTTCTTCCATATCGTTCTATTACGCTTTTTCTTCAATCCCCAGCGCACGTGCCTGAATCAATGTTTTGACTCGCGCCAGATCTCTCTTGTTCTTGCGGATCTGACCAACAGTATCAATATCGCCCAGCACTTTTTTAAAATTCAGCCGGAACGAAGATTCTTTCAGTTCCAATTCACGCTTAACCAGATCATCCGTTTCCAGTTGTCGAAGTGTCTCAAGTTTAGCTTTCAAAGCATCCCTCCCTCTTGCTCTTCACGAGTAACAAATTTGGTTTTGATCGGGAGCTTAGCGGCAGCCAAACGCATCGCCTCAACTGCAACATCTCTAGCCACGCCTTCCATCTCAAAGATGATGCGCCCAGGCTTCACCACCGCGACCCAGCCTTCAGGAGCGCCTTTGCCCTTACCCATACGAGTTTCCGCCGGTTTTTTCGTAATTGGCTTATCCGGAAAAATACGAATCCAGAGCTTGCCGCCACGTTTGACGTGACGATTGATCGCCACGCGCCCGGCTTCAATTTGCTTACCGGTGATCCAGGCCGCCTCTACCGCCTTAAGAGCAAACTCGCCAAATGCGATGTCCGCTCCGCGCTGTGCGGTTCCCGCTCGTCGTCCACGTTGCTGCCGACGATACTTAACTTTTTTTGGAGTTTTATACTCAGCCATAATTCGCTTCTGGATTCTGGATTCTGGATTCTAGCCTCCCTCTACAGGCGCTAAAACCTAAAATCGCGTTATCGTTTCATCATTGCTTCGCGGGCATTCATAATATCGCCGCGATAAATCCAAACTTTAATGCCAATCACACCAAATGTTGTACTGGCTTCAGCAAAGCCATAATCCACATCGGCTCGCAAGGTATGTAGCGGCAGGCGACCTTGTAACGCCCATTCTGAACGGGCGATTTCTGCCCCATTCAAACGTCCTGAAACACGCACCTTAATTCCTTGTGCCCCAAATCGTTGCGCCTCTTCCAGGCTTTTACGCATAGCCCGTCGGAAAGCGATGCGCTTTTCAAGTTGTTGGGCAATTTTTTCAGCCTGCAACTGCGCGTTGAGTTCAGGCTTATGAATTTCCTGAATATTAATAAAAACATCGCGTCCGGTACGACGGCTGATTTCCTGCTTAAGCTTATCAATCTCCGAGCCTTTACGCCCGATGATGATACCAGGACGTGAAGTATGAATGATGATTTTCAAGCGGTTAGCGGCGCGATCAATTTCGATCATTGAGACGCCCGCGCTCTCAAAACGCTTCTTGAGTTCTTTCTTCAACTTGAGGTCTTCAAGCAGGAGCTTGCCAAAATCTTTCTTAGCGTACCAACGCGAATGCCATCCGCGATTGTATCCCAGCCTGAACCCGTAGGGATGAACTTTCTGACCCATTTAATTGCCTTCCTTCTTCTCGTTAGAAACGCGAATCGTAATGTGGCTGTAATGACGACGCTCACGATAGGCGCGTCCCATCGGAGCCGGACGAACGCGACGACGATTTTTGGTGGTACCTTTGCCAACGAAGCAGGCAGCCACATATAAATCGTCAGGATCAACGATGACATTGGCGGACTCGGCTTTTTGCGTCGCATTGGCAATGGCCGAACGCAAAATCATCTCAATCGGATGAGTGGCGCGCTTGTTGGTGAATTTGAGGATTGATAAAGCCTCATTCACTTTCCTGCCGCGAATCAAGTCAATCACGAGCTTGGCCTTTTGTGACGAGCCTTTGACGTTTTTTGCTGATGCGTGTGCTTCCATGTTTCAATCGCTTCAATACTGAACTTATTTCTTGCCAGCAGATTTTTCAGACTTATCTGCATGACCTTTAAATGTTCGCGTCGGAGAGAATTCTCCCAGTTTGTGACCAACCATGTTTTCAGTCACATATACTGGAATAAATTTTTTGCCGTTGTGACAGGCAAGTGTGTGACCAACCATTTCCGGCGTGAGCGTCGAGCGACGTGACCAGGTTTTATGAACCTTTTTTTCACGTGCAGCGTTCATGCGGTCAATTGCCTTCATCAGATGGTCATCAATGAACGGCCCTTTTTTAACTGAACGTGCCATAACTTTTAGTACCGAGTACCGAGCTTTCTGCTCAAAACTCAGTACTTTTATTTGGTTCTGCGTTTGACAATAAATTTGTCTGTCCGCTTATTATTTCGAGTCTTGTAACCGCGAGTCGGCTGTCCCCAGGGACTGACCGGATTACGTCCACCAGAAGTTTTACCTTCACCACCACCGTGCGGGTGATCTACCGGATTCATTACTACACCGCGAACCGTTGGGCGGATGCCCATCCAGCGCGATCTGCCAGCTTTGCCGAGCGAGACATTTTCATGTTCGCTGTTGCCTACCTGACCGATTGTCGCCATACATTCAACCGCAACTCTGCGAATTTCACCGGAAGGGAGTCGAAGCTGCGCCATGCCCGCCTCTTTCGCTACCAGTTGCGCGAAACTGCCCGCGCTGCGAGCCATTTGCCCACCCTTGCCAGGCCTTAACTCAATATTATGAATTTGCGTACCAAGCGGGATATTTTTGAGCGGAAGCGCATTCCCTGTCAGAATATCCGCTTCAGGTCCTGAGAGAATCGCTTGTCCAATCTGTAACCCAATCGGAGCCAGAATATAGCGTTTCTCACCATCCGCGTAGTTCAATAAAGCAATGCGAGCTGAACGATTCGGATCATATTCAATCGTTGCAACTTTAGCGGGAATTCCTGCCTTATCACGCTTAAAATCAATAATGCGATAATGTCGCTTATGACCCTGACCACGATGGCGAACAGTAATTCTGCCAAGATTATTCCGTCCATTGATACGCGACTTGCTGACGGTTAGCGGTTTATACGGTCTATCGGTCGTCAACTCATCATTGGTAAGATAAGTTTGATAACGTCGCGCCGGACTTGTTGGTGTTAACTTTTTAATTCCCATTCGTTCACTCCAGTTTCATACTGGCAACTTAAACTAAATAACGTCGCCATAATCCTCAAGGCGCTCACCTTTTTTCAAAGTAACATAGGCCTTTTTATAATCCGGCTTACGTCCGACGAGCCGACCACGACGAACTTCCTGTCCGCGACCATTAATAATGCGAACAGCGTCCACCTTGCGCTTGAAAATTGATTCAACCGCATTCTTAATGGAGTACTTATTTGCATTAACCGCCACGATAAAAGTCAGTACCTGTTTTTCACCAGCAGATGCAACGCCGATGTCGCCCTTAGCTTTGACCGCTTTTTCCGTGACTACTGGCGCTTTAATGACATCCCAAATCGATTTCATAACTTTACTTGCTCAGTTTTTCCTGCAAAGCATTAACAGCCTCGCGGGTCAGCACAATTTTTTCGTGGTACAGGACGTCATAGATGCTGACGTTGGTACCAGCCGCCAATTTTACGCCGGGAACATTGCGGGAAGCTAAGGCAAATTTATCGCTCGCCTTTGCATCAACGAATAAAGTCCGCTTATCCAAGCCCAGGACTTTAGCCGCTGCCACAAAATTTCTGGTCTTATGGTCGTCCATGTTCAGGTCTTCAATTACCATCAAATTGCCTTCACGCAAACGCTCTGACAAAGCTGAGCGCAATGCGCCGCGCTTCATTTTCTTCGGCAATTCGTAGCTCCAATCACGGGGTTGTGGGCCGTGAACGTTACCGCCACCTTTCCACAAGGGAGAACGCAAACTAGCGACTCTGGCGCGTCCTGTCCCCTTTTGCTTCCAGAGCTTCTTACCGCTGCCCGAAGTATTTCCACGGGTTTTGGTAGCAGACGTTCCTGAACGCTGATTGGCCTGATAATTTTTGAGTGCGTCATAAATTAACGGCTCGTTGAGTGGTGCGCCAAAAACCTCGTCATTGAGACTAATTTCGCCTACCACCTGATTTTTTAGATTTTTTACTTCAACCGTCGGCATTGCTGCATCCTGAAGAAATTATTTACTTAACTTTTTTGATAAGCACGTATGCCCCGGTCGGCCCCGGCAACGCACCACGAATCATCAGCAGGTTCTCTTCTGCATTGATGCGGACAATTTTCAAATTTCTGACCGTCTTGCGCTCGACGCCCATGTGTCCAGCCATCTTCGTGCCTTTAAACACACGCGAAGGATACGCTGATTGACCAATTGAACCAGGCGCCCGATGAAACATAGAACCATGAGTGGCGCGCCCACCACTAAAACCGTGACGCTTGATAAAGCCTGCAAATCCTCGCCCTTTACTCGTGCCAATAATCTCGACCAGATCATTTTCAGAAAACTGATCTACCAGCACTTTGTCACCAACGCTCGCCTCATCACTATTTTTTATCCGTACCTCTTTCAGCACGCGAGTTGGCGGAACACCTGCTTTGTCAAAATGACCTTTCATCGGCTTGTTAGTGTTCTTAGGAGACTTAGCTTCAACAAACCCTAACTGCACAGCTTCATAGCCGTCGGTTGAAACGGTCTTGCGCTGTATGACAACACATGGACCGGCTTTTATCACTGTCACCGGTGTAACAGTGCCATCTGCCGCAAAAATCTGCGTCATTCCCAGCTTTTTACCAATAATGCCGTTCACCATTATATTTATACTCCGTCTAGTGCAAACCGCCGATAAGGACAATTCACGACGAATTAGTGATTCAAAAACTTACTATTTATGATCTACGATCACGTCCGAAGGCTTTAATCTCAGCATCCACTCCCGCAGGCAGATCAAGTTTCATCAAAGCTTCCATCGTCTGCGCGGTTGGATCAAGAATATCCATCAAACGCTTATGAGTGCGAATCTCAAACTGCTCACGCGATTTCTTATCAACGTGCGGCGATTTCAAAACAGTCCACTTATTCTTAACTGTTGGAAGAGGGATCGGCCCCGCAACTCGCGCACCAGTACGTTTGGCAGTTTCGATAATTTCCGCTGTTGATTGATCGAGTACACGATAATCGTAAGCTTTCAGGCGAATTCTAATTTTTTCGTTCAACATATTTACTCAGGTCTTAAGGCTTAGGATTCAGGGCTTAGAATATCATCCCTAAATCCTGATCCTGGTTCCTGAATCCTTACTCAATAATATCGGAGATCGTGCCCGCGCCGACTGTGCGCCCACCTTCGCGGATCGCAAAACGCAGCCCCTTCTCCATCGCAATCGGGGTGATCAACTCAATGTCCATTGCAATGTTGTCCCCCGGCATCACC
>JANMKB010000246.1:0-14470 GCA_031371805.1 Blastocatellia bacterium
CGCTGGATTTGTCTATCGCGGGCAAAGTGTGTTTGAAACTTCATTTGGCGGCAAAGAGGTGGTGGTGATTATGGAGCTTGGGGCGGAAGGCGAAAAAGAGGAGTACAAATTAATGGCAACCACGAAAACCTCGACGATGCAAAAAGAAATGAATCTGATGGCGAACGAAGGTTTTCTTTTCTGTGGGATTACCGTAGCCGAAACAGCCTTCGGCGGCAAAGAATTAGTTGTTATTATGCGCCGCCCACGCCGTTAATGCGGTACTATACGCTGCCCCTTCATACTTTCGACAAGGTGGCAGCTTGCCGGACAATAATTAAGGAAAAAATATGAAACGAATTTCTGTGGGTTTGATGTTGCTGCTGGCCTGCGCTTTGGCGCTGCCGACTGCGGCGCAAACTAAACCAAAAAAGAAGCGGACGGCAAAGACGACGACCGCGCAGACGACAAAAAAAGATGATCGTGTGATTTCCGCCAATCCTGTGATCGAAGGCGATCCTGATGTGCCGGATGACCGCATCACAATTCAGCAACTCAAAGCTAAAATGGATGCCAGCGCAAACATTCTGATTCTTGATGTGCGGTCAATTGAAGGCTGGAAAAATGGCACGACAAAAATCAAAGGCTCGGTTCGAGTCGCTTTTGAAGACGTTGACAAGAAAATGACGGAGTGGAAGAAAACGCAGGAAATAATTACTTACTGCTCCTGACCGGACGAAGCTACCAGCGCCAGTGTGGCGCGGACGTTGAAAAGAGCCGGATTCAAAAATGTGAAAGCACTATTAGGTGGATGGCACGCGTGGGAAAACGCAGGCTTTCCGACGGAGCCAAAATAAAATTGGGGAGCGGGCGCGCTCCCCAATTTACCCAATTATTTTCTGTGCCGCCGCCATTGCTTCCTCCAGCGTCGTCACCTTTCCATCCAACTGCAATTCAAAAACTGCTTTCGTGATTGCGCCCACACGCGGGCCAGGCTTGATGCCTAATGCCAGGACGTGTCGGCCTAATAAAATTGGCCCCGGTGGTTTTTCGGCGATGGCTAAATCATTTACTTTGGCAATGAACCATTCCATTGCATCCGGTGCAAAATTTCCAGTCCGACCCAGGCAATCGGCTCGTGCGACACGATAGAGCAAATCGGGTTCGACGCGTTGCGCCAGACGACGAAAAGCGCCATCAGAAACCTGCTCGCCTTTTTCATGTGATTTGTAAAAATGCGCCGGAGCCAGATGATCCGCGACCAAAGCAATCACCTGTTTGCGCACATCGTAACCGTCAATCGTCCACAGATTCAAACGCGTCAGGAAATCTTCGGTTGGTTTGATGCCAGCCTCTTCGTGACCTAATGAGCGAATGCGACCACCTTCAATTTTTGTCGTCGCTGGCTTGCCAAAATCGTGACACAACGCACCTAGCATGACGGCTAATTTTTTAGCATGCGGCAAATCGTCAATTAATTTGCGGGCTTCATCAATGACCAGGCCGGAGTGAATCCACACATCACCTTCAGGATGCCATTCGGGTTCCTGCGGGCAATCAATCAGCGCGTGCATTTCCGGCCAGAGCTTTTCCACAATGCCGAGCTGACGTGCTGCCCAAAAACCGCGTGAAGGCTGGCGCGATTGCAGGAGCCATTTTTCGACTTCCGCCCAAATTCTTTCGGCTGGTAAATCGCTTAAATCAATGCCGCGACAAAGCGCAACAGTGCCGGGATCAATTTCATATTCAAACCGTGAAGCAAATTGCATCGCTCGCAATACGCGTAAACTGTCTTCGATAAAAGTATCGGCGGCAACCGCACGAATGAGGCGGTGTTTGATGTCTTCACGCCCATTGTAAGGATCAACGAATTCGTCGGTGAGCGGGTTATACATAATCGCGTTGATCGTGAAATCACGTCGCCGCGCAGCTTCTTCGTAAGTCATTGTCGGATCGCCTGTAACCTCAAAGGCGCGATGCCCACGACCGATTTTGGATTCACGGCGCGGCATCGAAACATCTATCGTCAACGTGTCGTCGAGTTTGAGTTTGTAAACCGTGAAGGATTCGCCGACTGCATTGACAGTTCCTGCTGCTTCCAGCAAAGCACGTAAATTTACAGGTACGAGTCCGTAAACTTCCAGGTCGTAATCAACATTGTCTTCGCCCCGCAGATGATCACGCACCCAGCCGCCAACGAGGAACGCACGACCTCCGGCAGTTAGAATTGTCTGGCATAGCTTGAGAACAGAATTTGAAATCACCATGCAGGGATTGTAGCGATTAGGCGCAGCGGAACGCAATAACGAAAGCTTTGAAGTTAGGCGCGTACCCGTCTCATTTTTCGCTCTTGAATGCGGTGATATTGAATCGTGCCTTGTAGCCCCTGATAGATTGTGTTGAGGAAGAAAAGTGCGGTGAAAATTCCGATGAAGGCAAATTGCCCCTGATAGAGCAGGGCGATTTTACCGACCGTGTAAAAAGCTAACAGCAGTCCTGCGCAAACTCTGCTTTTAAAATGGATGCCGATGGAAAGTGCCAGACCGATGCCCATTTCAATGAGAGCAGTACCAAACAAATTGCTGGGGATGGCGAAGGAAATTTTCACTAACGTGACGACCACATAAGAAAGAATGGCGCAAATTATTCCGGCAACAAAGCCGTTCCTGATTAAAGAATTTGGCCCTTCGTATTCCAGATCATCGTCTGCTTTAATTTTGATTTCTCGGGCGGCTTCTTTGCCAATGACGCGCGGAATATCGGTGGCGATGGCCTGACTGAGGCGCGTTCCACACCGGCGACATAAGACGGCGTCCGGCCAGTTCACTAATCCGCATTTACTACATGTCTTGTGCATATTTACGGCATAAGAATTTAGACAGATCGTTGCGCTCTGACCATTCGCTTCGTGATTTTGTATTCACGCAGGCGGCGATAGAGAGTTGAGGGAGAAATTCCCAGCAGCTCAGAAGTCTTGCCCTGATGCCAGTTGGTGCGGTCAAGCGCATACAGAATTTCGCGCTTTTCAATTTCTTCCAGCCTGGGCATGTTTGCATCAGAGGCTGGTAAGTCTGGCTCAACTGCGCCGTACCCATGGTCTATTCCTGGCGTAAATGATTGAGCATTGCTCACAGGCAGCGAACGAACGGGCAGATTTTCACGCGCAGATAATTCAATCAGCAAATCGCTGGGTTGCACGACATTGCTCCGCGATAACAACACCGAACGTTCGATGACGTTGCGTAATTCGCGGACATTGCCGGGCCATTGATAAGCTGTCAGAACTTTACGCGCTTCGGGCGAAATGATGATTTGCCGATTGGGTGCCAGGGTTTTGAGAAAATGCTCGGCAAGCGGAATAATGTCACTGACGCGGTCGCACAGATTGGGTAAGGAAATACGAATACTATTCAGGCGATTGAATAAATCCTGGCGAAAGCCGCCCTGCTGTGTAGCAATGGATAAATCCTGGCTGCTGGCCGCGATGATACGGACATCCGCATCAACTTTGCGGGTGCCACCGATGCGATAAAAACTCATGGTTTCCAACGCTCGTAAAATCTTGGTTTGTAAAGCGGAAGACAAACAACCAATCTCCTGTAAAAACAGAGTTCCGTTATTGGCCAATTCAAACAGCCCTAATTTGCGGTGGCGGGCAGACGTTAAGGCTCCTACCTCGTGACCGAATAGTTCTGCTTCAATTAATTGTTCAGGCGTTGTCGCACAGTTGAGCGCGACAAATGGTTTGGCGCGCCGCGCCGACGCCGTATGAAGGGCGCGGGCGATCAAATCTTTGCCGGTTCCCGAGGCCCCGTTGATGAGCACGGGCGCGAGGCTTGGTGCAACCAGCTCGATTTGGGACAGGACGGCATTCATTTTCTCATCGCCGGAAATTACGCCAAATTGATTGGCTCGATTTACCGCTGCATTCGGTGCGTGATGTTTGACCAGATTTTGGAGCACAATGTTTTCGCGCTTGAGTCGCCCTTTTTCATTGGCTTTTCGAATAACCTCGGCGATTTGCGCCAGCGAACATGGTTTGGTCAGATAATCGTAAGCGCCGAGTTTCATGGCTTCGAGCGCCGTATTCACGGTGGCCTGTCCGGTCATGATGATGACTTCAGGTGAAGGTTCCTGTTCAGTCAGCGCCCGCAAAACCTGAATGCCGCTGGCGCCGGGCATCATCAGATCAAGCAGCGCGACGTGAAATTCTTCCTGCCGGGATAATTGGATGGCCTCATCGCCATTGTGGGCAACCGTGACCACACAACCCTGGCGCGTCAGTTCCTTCTGGAGGACGAAAGAAAGATTGATCTCATCCTCAGCGATTAATAATTTAATAGGTGAATTACTCATAATGATAATGAATTCAGGTGTAAATAATGGTTGGCTGATCTTGCTTCCTACCCTGACTCTGAACACCAGTAACCTAAGATACAGCAGGTAATAAAACTCGCATGGTTGTTCCGCTTCCGACCTGGGATTGAACTTCGATTTTTCCGCCGTGATCAGAAATAATCCCATAACAGACCGCCAACCCCAGACCCGTGCCCTGGCCGAATGGTTTAGTGGTGAAAAAAGGTTCGAAAATTGTGGCCTGCATCTCAGGTGGGATGCCTAATCCGTTATCGGTGAATTCAATGCTGATAAAATCTTTCCCGTTAATTTGCGTGGGCAGAGTTTGGAGGTGAAGCTGGCCGGTGACTTCATCCACGGCATCACAGGCATTTGTGATCAGGGCAATGAATACTTGTTTGATCTGCGCTTCGTTAGCGTTAATGGGTTGCGATATTTCACTGAGTTCGATTTCGAGTTGCAACCGTTTCAGTTTGGGATGATGTTTGACTAGACGTAAAGTGTGTTCGATCAAATAATTTACTTCCAGCCTGCTTTTTTCTGATTCCCGATGGCGGCTGAATTCCAGCAGGTTATTGGTGATGGTTTTACAACGAAATGTTTCATCGTGAACAAGTTTTAGATATTCCTTAAAATCTGCCTGCGTTTCCGGCGGGATTGCTGCCAGTTCATCCAGACGTAATTGCAGCGCTTCCGTACAGGCCGCGATGGTCGCCAGCGGATTGTTAATTTCGTGCACTACGCCGGAAGCCAGTTTGCCAATGCCCGCTAATTTCTCAGTATGAATGATGGCGGCATTCATTTTCTTTTGCTCGGTAATTTCCTCACCCAGCGTGATGACGTGCGTGACATTGTTGCTGGTTTCATCCAGACGCATGGGAATTTTACTGATCAGCCAGTGCCGTGTTTTGTCATCGGCTTTGGATTCCTGCTCAAATCGCAAAGGTTCATGTGATGCAAAGACTTT
Organism: Blastocatellia bacterium; assembly: GCA_031371805.1. Classification (GTDB taxonomy): domain Bacteria; phylum Acidobacteriota; class Blastocatellia; order RBC074; family RBC074; genus JAFDVL01. The sequence continues at coordinate 5,303 of JANMKB010000246.1, forward strand.
CTCAAACTCTTCAATCAGGCGTTGACAGGGCATCTTGGAAAATACGTCCAGCGCACTGCGCCCGATTACCTGCTGGCGCTGAATGCCCTGACCACCAACTTCGCGGTTACGATTCCACGCGACAATACGCAAATCACGATCCACGACATAAAGACTGACAGGGAGCGCATCCACGATCTTTTCGGTCAGGAGCTGGGACTGCGCGATGGCGCGTTTTTGTTCATCAAGCTGCAACGCGATCCGTTGTGCATGCTGATGATTAAGCAGGCATTGCCAGATGCGTGCGGGAAGCTCGCCAACGGCATTCGTGAAAAAACAAAAATCACTCGCGCCGGCCTTAATGGCCTCAAGCGCCGCCTGGTGATCCGCGACGAAAATAATGATTGGCAATTCGCTGGTGTCCGGGCATTCACGCAGTTGGCGACATAGCACAATATTTTCGCTGTGATTGTTCAGGGTCAGAATCACGCACGCATATTGCGTCAGCGGTTCGTCAAAGCTCTCCCATAAATTTTCCTGTGCCACAATTTTTATTTCACATTTCATTTGCCTTAGTTGCAACTGACTAACAAAGTCAGTGTTTTCACCAACGATCAATACTCGTTCCGGTGTACTGGAATGATAAAAATGGCTTTGAGCTGTGGTCTTAGTTGCTATCATGCTACCGATCAAATTCATCCAGTCAGCAAAACCGTGATGATGAAAATTAGCAGGGGCTGGTGAGAAAATGAAGTTACGGGCTTGGGCGTGAAGCGGTGAGCGACTGATCGTGGTGAGAACCCTTCAGGCTTCAAATCAAACCCTTATATAAAAAGACTCGTGGCAAATAGGCTAAGCGCCTGACTTGTGGGAAGTTCATCAACATGTTTGGGAGCTAACCATTTACGGAGTTAAGGCAGAGTCTCCAGGGCGGAGAGTACGCGGAGTATAGGGCAGCATTAAAACGAATGCAAGACAAAAATTATCACGGATTTAAGGCCTGTTTCCACACAAATGCTTCACCTTTTTGCCGCCGCAAAACTTGTATTTCGCGGTAAGCCTGCGCGTAAAGAGTGCGCATTTCGGAGGCCGATGACGGGGTCGCTAATTTTTTTTCTAACTCATCCAGACTCAGCTTGCCTGCGTTTTGGGCATACATTCGACCTTCTCCGGCAAAGTGGATCGCCAGCCCTTCAACCAGCCATCTTGACGGGTGAATTTTACTCAGGTTTTCAATTACTGCGTGCGTCAGTTCATGCCGGAGGGTCGTCCCCAAAATTCCCCGCTTGCGCAAGGTTGCTACGGGCTGCAAATGAATCGTGTTACCGCGCGTTGCTCCGGCTGACCACGCTGGCTGTCCCGTGGCCGCAACATAGTCACCGCTTGAAGTATGAATTATGACCTGTGTCAGCAAGTTGTCAGGCAAACTGATTGAAGTTGAGCTAAGCCGCCCTTGGAGGTCATTCCGCGCCGCCTCCAGGGTTCGCAGCACTTCATCGGCGTCACGTTGTGAGAGATTGGCAGGATAACGCAACCGAAAATGTTCGCTGGCAATAGCAGTCTGTCGAACTTCTCCAGGCACAGTATTTATTTTTTCATTGGATGAGTTGATGAATTGCAGCAATGAAAATGGAGGAAGGAAAATTAATAACAGCGGCGAGGATAAACCTGAAGTAATGGCAATAGAGTTGTTCGCCGTTAATTTTGTCCCCGGCAAATAATGCTCAATGATTTCCCGATAATTCATGCCGCGTCGCGCCATCACGTGGGCGCCTTCCTGGCATAAGCCCAAACCGTGTCCGAAGCCGCTGCCACGAAAGATGAAATTGCTGCCGGCGCGACTTACTTCAAAGCGCGAGCTTTTTAGCATGTTCCAGCCCAAAACCCGATTAACGATCAACGCAAAATCCCAGCCACGAAGCTGTTTGCGCCGCTCACCTTCCAGCGTAATGATTTCTGCGCGTCCGCTGACATCTCGTTTTGTGATGACGATTTGATTGAGGTGCGAGCCAATGTTGCCGCGCTCATCGGTTTGCAACGCACGAATTAAATCCTGGCTGGAAATGTTCTGCGTCCAGCTTTTGTGCGACATCGTAGTACAATAATCATCGCGCACCGCCTGCAAATAAGATGGCGAAGGCTGACCCCAGACGGCTGCCATGTTCGTCGTCATGCCGCCACAAGCCGCGTGAAAATAAACGTCTGCAATTTGCTGCCGATTATCGTGCAAAACCTGTCCGGCAGTTTCATCCACCACCTGTAAAATCAGCGCTTTATTATGTTCCACCAGTTGACTGACATAGCGCTGGCAATGCGTCAGCGAGCAGAAATCATAACCGTCTTTTTCGTGCCGTTTGAGATTTTTAAGAGCGAAGGTGCGACTGACTACGGCTTGCGTTTTTAAGGCTTCAAGTTCTGTTTCGACACTGGCTTCGGCTGCTAAAACTCCGCGCAGATAATCTTCAAGATTGATAACAACAGTTTTATTTTCCCGCACCAGATGAACGCGAATCTTTACTTCGTCGTGACTGCTAAGAGGGCTGGTTTGTGCCTCGTTGTTGGCAAAGATCAGGCGGTGATAAAATTCGCTGGCGATTCCGGCGGCTTCGCTTCCGTGCGAGCGTTTGAGAAAAACCAGGACGGCTAAACTCAAATCTTCCGGTGCAACATTTTTTTCACTTTTGTGTTTGAGCAAAAAACTGACGAACCAGCCCTGCGTGCGAAATCCATTGCTCGCGCCGGAAGTCCCGGTCTTGCCAATCACGTCATAAGGCAATTGGGCAAGGCCGGAATCCGAAGCCGTGCCGAACGCCACAGCTCCCTGCAAGCCTTCGATCAACAGGGCACGATGAGCCGGGTTGATGTTAATGCTGCGGGTTTCCTGCGATGTGAAATTGTTAGCTTCGGCGCTGCGCGGACGCAGCAAATGTCCGCCATTGAGCAGTGCAACATACGCCGTCAGAAGCTGAAGCGGAGTGACGAGAATATTTTCATCATTGCCAAGCGCCGTGCTGATTTGCCAATCGCTCTGTTTTAATTGACCCGCGCTTTCATTCGCATTTACGCCGGTTTTAGTACCTAACCCAAAAGCATCAAGCGTTGAAAAAAAGCTCTCGCCATTCATGTGCTCCGCCAGATTGCTGAAAAAATAATTGCACGAATAAGCCAGCGCGTGATGCAGCTTGAATGAGTTATTAATTTTTTTGTGGGAGCAACTGACCTGAAAATTATCGTGGCGATACGTAGTTTTGCATTGCAAACGGGTTTCCTGATCAACGATACCAGCGCGCAAGGCGGTCAGGGCAGTGAAAGGTTTAATAGCTGATCCAGGCGGAAAAGTTTGCTCAAAAGCCAGGCGCGGATTGATGGTTGCGATAATGCGACCCGTGCGCGGCTCCATCACAATCATTGTGCCTTCGCGCTGGCCCAGGGCTGTTGCCGCCGCAAGTTGGATTGCAGCATCGTCAAATTCGAGCGGCTTAACGGTAACGGTTGATTGTAAGGAGTGCGGAGTTTTCTGGCAGGAAACCAACAGGAACGCAAATAATATCAGGCCGCAAAAAGAGCAGAGTTTACCAGGCAGAAAAAAAAATCTACCTCGTTGTCGCATGCTCTCCTTTTCATCCATTCTCTACGACCCCTGTGTTTTCCGTAGTTAATAATTTTAACGTTCCTACCGTCACCACCCAGCCCAACAGCCCAATCAACAAGGCGAGTGTTATTCTGAGTCCGAGCACACTTAAATCCAGCCAGGGATTTTTGAGCGGCGTTCGAGTCGTGATGATGGAATATGGAATTACCCCAAACACCAGAAAACCCAGCAAATAGGTCAGCACAGAGTGCGGCGCAAAGGCTCTGAGAATAATTCGTCCAAAGCCTTTGAGCGTTTGCCGGATACCGTCACGCAAAGTCGCTATCCACAAATGAATTGAAAATAATGGCACGATAAAATAAATCAGGAGCGCGATCACGCTGGTCGTGATTAATTCCAGCGTTTTGATGCGCTCTTCACCCGCTTTAATTTTGGCCTCAGCACCTGCGGACATTGCCGCTTCGCGGATTCCTGTCGTCACCGAAGTCCCCAATTTATTTACGCCCCAGATCACCAAACCAGTCAGAATTATCAGGGGCAGAGTCAGCACGAGTAATTTCCAAAACTCTCGCCCTGCCTGCGTCAACAGGGTGCTAAGCTCCCGTTCCTGACCGGAGTAATTCACGCTCATTGCCTGTAGCACAAAAAACAAAATCAGCAGCACTATCGTCAGCAAAATAGACAGCGCGATTTTCCAGATGTTTGCTTCTGAGGTGGTGAAGAAAAGATAAAGCGCGAAGACAAATGCGGTGTACAGGACAACAAATGCCGCGACCGTTCGCCAGTTACCAAATAATGTTCGCACCGCAGAAGTGATGGCCTTGAAAATATTTCGGAGCATAAGCAAAAAGGGGAAAAATCGAAAGTAATTGAACGGACAGGCAAAAGTGTACAAGACGAGAAACACAATTAGCAATAAGGCGAAATGCCAGGCGTATCTTTCCTGTCGTCTCACCGGGTACAGTACCACGAGTCGTAGCGAGCCAGGTTCTTTACTGGGGATTGCCAATAGCGGGGGCAATTTCGTGGACGTCGATCTGATTACTTCCGATGGAACGCATCATACTTTTGGCGAAACAGATGCGGTATTTCAAATATGATGGCTTGTCACGTCTGACGCACGAGCGCCAGGTCGAGCAGCTCGCGCCGCATTATGAAACAGATAACACGATGACTGGAAACAGCAAGCGCAGAATTCAGGTTTGGCGTTTACGCAGATTGTCCAAAATGATATTGATCCTGCCACGAATCGTTTCAAGCCGACTACAGGTGTTGCCTATGATGGCGGCGGGAACGTAACAGCCAATAGTAAATTCAAACCTGCCGGGATAACGTACAGCTATGACGCCAATAACCGCGTGGTAGCAACGAATAGCTCCTCCGCCGTCTACGATGGCGCAGGGCAGCGTGTGCAATCCACAGAGGCAGGTGTGACTACGAATTATGTGTATGATGCACAGGGAAGTCTACTGGCGGAATACAACGGAACGACCGTGATCCGAGATTACATTTATCGTGGTGCGGAGGCCATTGCCACTGTTGAAGGTACTACGGTGAATTATTTAATGGGCAATCATCTTGGCTCAAACAGTGTCGTGATGAACGACACTGGAGGGGTGACAGCACGACACGATTATTTGCCCTTTAGGCGGCGCGGAAATCCACTTCGTCCCGTTTGCCGCCCAGCCCCTGGCGGACTCGTTTCTACCCTTTCCCGCTCTGTTTGAGAATCTTTTTGAGCGTGTCCACACTGATCTTTTGGCCCGTCTTTTTTTCAATCGCTGCCAGATGGCGTTTCGGACTGCGCGGGTCACATGCCACGATTTTGATGGCGGCCGCTTGTTCTTTCTCATTCAAAAGCGGCTTGCGTCCGCGTCCGGGTGGTCGCCCAGTCCCGTCCCGCCATGCTCTTGCCAGGCACGCAACCAGAGGCTGACCGGATCGCGATCCACTTCATAAAGGTCCGCAAGCTGATCCACACGGTAGCGCCGTGCGCTCAGCAAAATGGCATGCGCGCGACTCGGCTTGTTGTTCTACTGTCAAGAGCGGCACAAATTTCGTCGGTGTTTTCATAGTCTGTTCATTGTACCAGATTCTTTATGCCGACCTACTTATTGATATTTATTGCTACTAACTCGGATAATTTACGCTATAATCTTCTGCGCCACAACTCCTGCCACATCCGTCAATCTGAAATCACGTCCACTGTAACGATAAGTTAATCGTTCGTGGTCGAGGCCGAGTAAATGTAAAACTGTCGCGTGGAAATCGTGGATGTGCATGCGGTCTTCGACGGCGTGATAGGCGATGTCGTCGGTTGCGCCGTAAATAAATCCGGCTTTGACGCCGCCGCCTGCCATCCAGATTGAGTAGCCATAAGGATTGTGATCGCGTCCGTCACCGCTCTCGCTGACCGGGGTGCGCCCAAATTCTCCCGCCCAAATTACGAGCGTATCTTTCAGCAGGCCGCGCGCTTTCAAATCCTTCAGTAAACCGGCAATGGGCTTGTCCACTTCGCGGGCATTTTTGGTGTGATCGTTATAAAGATTGCTGTGCTGATCCCACTTGTAACTGTGGGTGCATTGAATGTAGCGCACATTGCGTTCGGCCAGGCGTCGCGCCAGCAAACATTGCCAGCCGAAATCCTGGGTGAGCGGATCGTCCAGGCCGTACAGCTTTTTTGTGGCGTCAGATTCCTTGTCCACTTCAAAGGCTTCCGGCGCTTGCGATTGCATTTTGAAGGCCATCTCAAACGCCTGAATCCGGGTTTCAAGTTGCGGGTCCTGGCGGTGAATTTCTTTGTGACGGCGATTGATGTTTTGCAGCATGTCCAGTTCGTAACGCTGCTGTTCAGGCGAGAGAGTTTTGCTGAGCATATACTCAATCGGCTCGCCTTTAATGTCGTCAACTTTCAAACCGGAATTGCCAATCGCTGTGCCCTGATAAGCGCCGGGCAAAAATGCGGATGACCAGTTTTTCGCGCCGCCATGCGACAGCGAAGGCTTGATCGTGATGAAGCCAGGCAGATTTTGATTTTCCGTTCCCAGCCCGTACAGCGCCCATGAACCCATACTCGGTCGCACGAAAGTGCTGCTTCCCGTAAAGGTTTGGAGCAAAGCCGCACCGTGATCTACGCCCTCGCCAACCATCGAACGGATGACGGTGAGGTCGTCGGCACAATCGCGGACGTGCGGAAACAGATCACTGATCGGGATGCCGCTTTTGCCGCCGGGTTTGAAATCCCAGAGCGGTTTCATCAGCGGCCCCATTTTTCCATCGGCAAAAGCGAGCGGACGTTTGATCGGGAGCGGTTTCCCATGATCCCGGTACAGGCGCTCTTTCGGATCAAATGTATCAATGCTGGAAGGCCCGCCGTGCATAAACAGAAAAATTACCCGTTTGGCTTTTGCCTCAAAATGGGGCGCGTGCGGAGCCAGCGGATTGACGGGTTGTTGCGCGGCATAAGCCTTAGCTTCTTCCGCCATCATCGCCATCATCCCAATGGAGCCAAAGCCAAGTCCTGCCGCCCGCAACCACGAACGGCGCGACATTGGTTTTTCAGTACGGTTATAAAGTGCCTGTAAGAAATCCAGTTCCTGTTTTTTCATATTTCGTTAATCCACATAAATAAAATCGTTCGACGACATCAGGATGCGACAGAAGCTTTGCCACGCCAGCGCTTCGGCTTTTTCGCCTTTCACTTTCTGCTTGAAACCTTCGATATATTTTAATGCTCCCTCAATTTCTTCCGGCGCCGCCTGGCGATTCAGGATCAGCAAATATGCGTTCGCAATGCGCGGCGCATTACCGCTGGCGGCAACTCCCCAAACTTGTTTTGCGACGGTGGTTGAGGCTTCGGTCAAAAAATCACTGTTGAGCCAGAAAAGCGCCTGGGTTGAGACATTGGTCAATTGTCGTTTGCCCGTCATCGTCGTGGCATCACCAAAATCAAACAGGTTCAGTAGTGTCGGCAAATTCGCACGTCGCAATGGAATATACACCGAACGGCGTTTCAATTTTTCCGGGTTCAGGCTCAACCGTCCCTGATTATTTTCACCGTCTGTGCCACGCCCTGTTTGCAGAGTTCCGCCCATCGTCAAATCAATTGTGCCGTCAATCGCCAGAATGCCGTCGCGCATTTCTTCAATCGTTAAGCGACGACGGCTGAAGCGCGAAAGCAGGCGATTATCCTGATCCGCTTCAACTGACGCAGGGTTATCTGAAGCCATTTGATAAGTGCTCGAAAGCATAATCATCCGGTGCATCGCCTTGATTGAGTAGCCTTTTTGGACGAATTCCTGCGCCAGAAAATCCAGCAATTCTGGATGCGAAGGACGTTCCCCCATCTTGCCGAAATTGTCCGGCGTGCGGACAATGCCTTCTCCAAAATGCCAGTGCCAGAGGCGATTGACCATCACGCGCGAGGGGAGCGGATTTTCCGGGCGAGTCAGCCATTCAGCCAATTGCAATCGTCCGCTGCCTTGAAATTGCGGCTTCGTGTCGTAGTTCGCCAGAATTGCGGGGAACGAGCGCGGCGCTTCTTCTCCGTGACTGTTGTAATCGCCACGAATAAAAACCGTTTGTCGGGCTGCCTCGCCTTCCTCAATTGCGCAGGCCATTTCCGGCTCGGTAGGCATAGATTTTTTTAGCTCACCATTTTCCTTGTGCAATTTTTCGATCATTGCCCACTGCTCGGTAGAAAAATTCTTTTGGTCTTTATCAGAAACAGAAAACGGTCCGCCGCCGAAATACATGTCATTGAAAAAGCGATCATCGCCAGCTTCAAATTTTGGTTTTTCGGGCAAAGATTTATTTTCAGCCAGCGCTTTTTGATAGCTCGGTCGCCATTTGGCAACTTGTCCGTTGTATTCATCAAACAGCTTTTGGAAGCGCGTTTGATAGCCTTTTGCGACTTCGCTGATTTTTTCCGCTGGTGCTTCGTCCCACTCTTTTAAATAACCGCGCACCTTGTCGCTCGGCTGCAAATACTCAACCCATTTTTTGAGCAGACCTTCGTTCAGATTACTTTGTTTGGCGACTACTTCAATTTTTGCGCTGCCCTGATAAACCTGACGTGCCGCGATCATATAAGCTGCCAGACTCGTACAATTTTGCTTGACGATTTTGTCTTTGACATCATCCGTGATTTCACCGAGCGCCAGGTTCAACCGTTTTACTTTTTCCGCCAGCGCCTTTTTCGCGGCGGTATATTTGGCAAATTCTGCTTTTGGCACGAGCGGTTTTTCCAGCGGAACCGAGACGTGCGATTCGGCATTGGAAAAGCTCTTCGTGCTGGCGAACATTCCGATCATCGCGTAATAATCTTTGGTCAGAATTGGATCGAATTTGTGATTATGGCAACGCGCACAGGCCATCGTTAAGCCCATGAAGGCTTTGGAAGTTACATCCACTTGTTCGTCATAAACGTCATACAACATTTTTTGCTTGTCCTGTTGCGCGATGGCTTTTGCACCGAGCGCCAGAAATCCTGTCGCAATAATGCCGCGTCGGTTTACTTCGCTGCCGTCGGGCGCTGGCAGCAAATCTCCCGCCACCTGTTCACGGACAAATTGATCGTAAGGCAAATCCTGATTGAA
>JANMKB010000260.1:0-6412 GCA_031371805.1 Blastocatellia bacterium
TATCAATTTGCTCCTTCAGCACGTCGTATAAAATTGAACCTAATGCTTGTCGAGCATGTTCCGCCGCTTCCAGATATTTTGGGTTGCTGATTTGTAAAAAGGCTCGGACAAGTGTTGCATCACCCTTTTTTAATTGATCCTCCAAACAATCAGCCGCTCGTTCAAGTAATTGTTTCCAACTTGGAAATAAGGATTCATTAGTTCCTTTTTTGCGAACTGCCATCGAGACACCTGCGCCGACAAAGGGGATAACTTTGTTTTCGCGTAGGCGTTGCTTTAAATTCAAAGGAAAATCCATCTAAGGCTCCATCAAAAATAATACCGAGTGATTGGCTGACAAGGGACAGGCTTTACGGGGCATGGAAACGCTGAGAACCTTGCGTGCTGCAAAAACGAAATCTTTGTTTAGTAGGAACGGCAGGATTCTACGATTCTCGGTGGAGTTTGAAAATATAAATGTTAAGATTACGGCTTCTACATAGACAGCGAAACTTAATTGCAATTAAAATTTACTAGTGTTTCGACGGGCCTGATTCTAAATTGCCTACTTCCAAATGGGTTGCAACATTCTATGGCAGCACAACTCAAATACAAATTGACGGCGGATGATTATTTGGCTATCGAACGCGAAGCAAAATACAAAAGTGAATTTTACAACGGCGAGATGTTTGCAATGGCGGGAGCTTCAAGAGCGCATGTCATTATCGTCAGTAATCTTGTTGCAGAGCTCAGGCAAAAACTAAAACATCGTTCTTGCAATGTTTATTCTAATGACCTTCGTTTGCGAATCTCTGCGACCGATCTCTACACATATCCTGATGTGATTGTTGCATGTGGGCAGCAGTTCTTTGCTGACAATCAGAAAGATACGTTGCTGAATCCGACGTTGATTATTGAAGTTTTGTCAGACTCGACGAAGGATTATGATCGTGGCGGCAAGTTTGCGCATTATCGAAAACTCGATTCGTTGCAGGAATATATTCTGGTCGCTCAGGATGAAGCGCATGTCGAACGATATGTCCGAATGCCGGAGGGCAATTGGATGTTTTCGGAAATTGACGGCCTGGATAAGACGTTGCCACTAACCTCTATCGAATGCGAAATTTTAACTGCTGAAATCTTTGATAAAGTAGATTTTCCAATTAAACCAATCATTTTTGAAGAAAGAGAGTTCTAATGACTACAGCTACAAAACCAGTTCGCGAACAAGTTTCCAGCGCCGAGTGGCAGGCGCGGGTAGACCTTGCTGCGATGTATCGTCTGACGGCTTTATACAAATGGGACGATCTTGTCTACACGCATATTTCGATGCGCGTGCCGGGGCCGGAGCATCATTTTCTGATTAATCCGTGGGGATTTTTATTTGAAGAAATCACCGCTTCCAGTCTGGTGAAAATTGATTTGCACGGCAATAAGGTCATGGATTCGCCGCATCCGATTAATCCTGCTGGTTTCGTCATTCACAGCGCCGTTCACGAAGCGCGTGAAGATGCGATGTGCGTTTATCATACGCATACGTTGCATGGTGTAGCGGTGTCGGCGCAGAAAAATGGATTATTACCGCTCTCACAATTTTCGTTATTTCCCCTGTCGTCATTAGGGTATCACGATTATGAAGGCATTGCCCTCAATGAAGATGAAAAGCCGCGTCTGGTCGCTGACCTCGGAAGTAACAGTGCGATGATCCTCCGTAATCATGGATTGTTGACGGTCGGCAAAACAGGCGCAGATGCGTTTCAGGCGATGTATCTTTTGGAAGCTGCCTGCCGCACACAGATTTTGGCGCAAGCTGGTGGCAATGAATTGATGATGATCCCTACACCAATTCTGGGCGGCATTAAAGCGCAGGTTGGGCAGGCTACGAAAGGTTTGGGCGGTAATTTGATTTGGCCGGGATTGATGCGGAAACTGGATCGGGTAGACCCTTCTTACAAGGAATAAGCTTTAATTTCTTGGCTGTAATTTTAAGCTGGTGCGCCTGCGTCCCCGCGGGCATTACCTTCGCAATAAACGAATTTTTATAAAAGGGGATAGTTTACAAAACTGCCTGCGAAGACGCAGGCGCACCGCTTTGGGAGGTTATTGTCATGCAAGTCATTAACTTTCGATTACGCAAAACGTCTTTGGCTCTCCTCGCCTTGCTGCTCGCTTTTCCGCTGGCAGCCATCGCACAAATTACAACTTCCACTATCGTCGGCACGATAACGGATTCGAGCGGTGCGATTGGGCCCGGCGCTCAGGTTACGGCGCGTAATGCCGACACGGGACTGACGCGCACCCTGACTTCTAATGAGGCAGGAACCTATCGGCAAGAATTTCTTCCGGTCGGCAACTACGTGCTGGAAGTCACTGCCAGAGGCTTAAAGAAAGTCACCAGAGCGGCATTGTTTTGCAAGTGAATGATACTGCTCGCGTGGATGTTTCGCTGACGGTTGGTGAAGTGAGCGAGACCGTCAACGTCACAGAAGCGCCGCCCGCAATCAACACAAGCAGCGCAGAAATCGGACGCACGATTCAAGCCACTGAAATTACGAATTTGCCGCTGGTTGAGCGCAACGTGTACGCGCTGCTTGATCTCACGCCGGGTGTGCAATCCAACAACAACGGCATCGCCTCTTCTTCCACTGGCACCAGTTCACTGGTGCTCGGCTTTCCCGAACAGCGCACCCTGATTAACGGCGGTACCGACAGCGGTACTGGCTCAGTAAATTATTACCTCGACGGCGGCAGCAACATGACCAACCTGCACAATACGGGGAACATTCTGCCCAACCCGGATGCTATTCAGGAATTCCGGGTGCAGACCAACAGCTACAATGCAGAGTATCGTAACCAATTCGGCGGCACACTTGGTAGCCCGATGCGACGCGACAAGACTTTCTTTTTCTTCTCGTATTCGGACATGCGACAAACTACCAGCACATTTCTGAATAACGCGATTGTTCCTACTGATTTAGAGCGTCTGGGAAATTTCAGCGCCTCGGCAACGAAGCCCACTGATCTCGCGAATAATGCGACGTTCACCTGCAATGGTGTGAGCGGTGTCATCTGCGCCAACCGTCTTGATCCCATCGCCGTGAAGATCCTCAACAATTATATTCCGTTGGCGAATCTGGCAGGCAGTAAATGGCAGGGTAATGGTCCCAGCCCGTTTGACACCAATGAATATTTGGCGAAATTTGACCACCAGCTCAACGAGGCGCATCGTCTAAGCGCAAATTATTTCACTACGGCAGGAGCTAATACTGTGAAGGCAGGCATTGGCAATTTGCCTTGGGCGAGTCAGAAATTTAATTGGCGGCAGCATAATCTGAACCTCAGCGATGTGTGGATTATGAGTCCGAGCAAAATTAACCAGGCGTGGCTGACGTACACGCGCAATTTTGGCGGACGCTTAAATTTGCCCGCGACATCGCTGGCTGATTTGGGTTCGGCGTTCACGATCCAGGGTACGCCGTCGTTACCGCAAATTACTGTCAGCGGATTTTTCACGTTGCCGAATGCAATAATTGGCGGCCCGACCGCAGGCACGAATTTTTAATCTGCCCGTGATGCGTTCAGTTGGAACAAAGGCGACCATTCAATCAAGCTCGGCGGAAAGGTTTCTCTTAACAAAGACATTCAGCAGACGCTGCTGAATAATTACGGTGTGTTCACGTTCAATAACGGAGCAACGAAAAAGGCGCTGGCGGATTTTCTGATTGGAATTCCCCGTGCGATCACGCCGGACGCGCCTGACATTTACGAACATCAATCAAAAAACGAATGCCGCAGGAGTGCCGCTCGGAGCATCGCTTCGTAATCCTTATAGCAGTTTTCAAATGGATGCGGCCTGTGAAGAGCCAGCGGTTCTGTACGGCGAGCGGTAGCGATCTGGTCGGCGGGGGGAGAGCACCAACTCGCTACGGCTCGCCGTACTGTACGGGTCGCACTCATCTGCAAACCGCTATAATTCAATGCCATTGCGAAAGCGACAATCGTAAGGTTGCTTCGAGAGATTTGGTTTGAGTCCTGGCTTCAGCCGGAATATGATATGACCGAAAGCTGCCGACTACAGTCGGGCGCAAAACTATTTTCAAATCGAGCAAACTTATGAACCTCAAAAAAGAACTTGCAGCACATCTCACACGGCGCCAGTTGTTCGGACTTGGAGCTAAAGGTATCGGCGCGGCAGCCTTGTCATCATTACTCAAAAATGATTTGCTGGCGGCGACTGAGGATAATCAGCGCGATCCCAAATCGGGCGGATTGTCGGGCTTGCCACATTTTCCGCCCAAAGTGAAGCGCGTGATTTACCTGCATCAATCGGGCGGCCCATCGCAACTTGATACCTTTGATTACAAGCCAAATCTCGAAAAATTGCACGGCACGGAACTGCCTGAATCTGTCCGCAATGGGCAGCGCATCACGGGGATGACTTCGGGGCAAAGCTCGTTTCCGTGCGTCAAATCAATTTTTAATTTTAAGCAGCACGGGCAAAGCGGCACGTGGGTCAGCGAGCTTTTGCCGTATACCGCCAAAATCGTAGACGACATCACCGTCATCAAAACGATGCACACCGACGCGATCAATCACGATCCGGCGATCACGTTTATTCAAACCGGATTCCAGCAACCTGGTCGCCCGAGCATGGGCGCGTGGGTGAGTTATGGCCTCGGCAGCGAGAATCAAAGCCTGCCTTCCTACATCGTGCTGCTTTCGACGGCGCACGCGATCAACACCGATCAGCCTTTGTTTTCGCGCCTTTGGTCGAGCGGCTTCCTGCCGTCAAATTATCAGGGCGTTCGTTTGCGCGGTGGAGCTACGCCGGTTTTGTATCTCGACAACCCGCCCGGCGTAGACAAAACTTCGCGGCGGCAAATGCTGGATGCTGTCGTCCGGCTCAACAAAATCAAGTCGCAGGATTATGGCGATCCCGAAATCGAAACGCGCATTTCGCAATACGAGATGGCGTATCGGATGCAATCCAGCGTGCCGGATTTGATGGATTTGTCGAAGGAGCCGGAAAAGACTTTTGCAATGTACGGCCCCGAATCACGCAAGCCGGGAACTTATGCCGCGAATTGTTTGCTGGCGCGAAAATTAGCCGAACGCGGCGTGCGCTTCATTCAGCTTTATCATCGTGGCTGGGATCAGCATGGAGATTTGCCGCGCGATCTGGCGTTGCAATGCAAAGGCACAGATCAACCGACAGCGGCGTTGCTGACAGATTTGAAACAGCGCGGTTTGCTGGACGATACTTTAGTCGTGTGGGGCGGGGAATTCGGGCGCACCGTGTATTGTCAGGGCAAGCTGATGGACAATAATTATGGACGCGATCATCACGGCAGAAATTTTGCCATGTGGGTCGCAGGTGGAGGCGTCAAAAAAGGTTTTGTGCTGGGCGAGACCGATGATTTCAGCTACAACGTCACGAGCGATCCGGTAGACGTGTACGATTTACAAGCCACCATTTTGCACTTACTCGGCATTGACCATAAACGATTGACTTACAAGTTTCAGGGGAGACATTTCCGGTTGACGGATGTGCATGGTGAGATTGTGGAGAAGATTTTGGCGTAACGAGTTCAAAATTTGTTAATCAGAGAGAAAAACGATGCCCAAAATTGGGAGAAATCAATCTTGTCCTTGTGGTAGCGGAAAAAAATACAAAAATTGCTGCAACCTAAAACCAATTCACTTGCAGATTGAAAATAATACAGCTTCTATTCATTCCCTTCCAAAACTCGACGGTGTTCCAGGATTACCTGGCACGAACATTTTTCTTACCGCGATCAGAGCGAATTCAAATCCGAATCACCAACTAAATAAGATTAATCCGCTAGGTATGGATGGTGAGTACAAAGTGACAGTCCTATTGTGTAAGCCAGATGAGCTACAACAAAAAACAGGAACTTCAAATTTTAGGGACGAACTACTTGGCGATTCATACCTTTTAATTGGAACTGATAAAAATGATTATATCGAATTTCAGAGCGATGTATTGTCGGATGGCGCGATGTGGCAAGGATTTGCAAATGAAGAGGGAAGGCTTGGCAGGATTGTTGTTGATAAGCTTTTTGCGAGAAATTTTCAAGATGCTCGTATTAAAGCATACGATAGTATTTCGCCGATATTGTCACAGCTCTCCCTTTCACTTGATATACCATTCCTAATTAATCAAATTAAAGTTGAAGAATTAAAGACTAAAAACTTATTTAGTGAATTGACACTTCCTTATATTTCAAAACTCGCGCCAGAAATTCTTATTGCGGATAGAAATGTCGAGATAACTAAATTTGCTAGTCTTTACAGGGAAGCACTTAACAGTAATAGTCCAAATTATCAGTATCTTTGTTTTTACAAAATTATTGAAGGTATAAGAAATCTAATAGAAATTCGTACAACTCAAGAGAATAAAGAAGCCTTAAAT
>JANMKB010000674.1:0-2879 GCA_031371805.1 Blastocatellia bacterium
GCTTTGGCGCTTGCTCTTTCTCTGACTGGGTTAGCACAGGCCGGACAGTATACCGTCCAAATTGATTCGATGACTGCCCAGGATGCCGCCCAAGGCAAAGTGCAGGAGTTGAAATCTAAAGGATTGAATGCTTACTGGCTCAAAAGCTCAGTTCCAGGTCAGGGCGTGCGTTATCGCGTGAGAATTGGTCGTTTTGCCAATCGCACAGCAGCGCAAAGCTATGGCACACGGTTGAAGCAACAAGGTCTCGCCGCAGATTTTTTTGCCGCTTTATACGAAGGTGCATCTTCACCGCTTAGCACGGAACAAGCTGTAAAAAAACCTGTGCCAACTGTCCCGACTGCCACTGTTAAGGCACAACCCAAACCAGTGGAAAAATCTGTCGTAATTGCGCCAGCGCCGCCGGCCCAAAGACTCCGCGAAGTCAAAACGCCGACCGCCAGCAGCGTGACAAATAAACCAGTCGTAACCACCTCGGCAACTGACAACGTAAGCAAACCGATTTCTGTTCCCCAACCGCAACCAAAGCCAACCGTGCCAGCCACCAATGCTGCGCCAAAAATGGTTCCTCCGACGGAAACAAAACCGTTGAAGGTAGCGCCACAACTGCCTGCGCCATTCGGTGAAGTCAAACCGCCACGTGATAAGAAGGCTGAGAACGCAACGGATGCAAAGACAACGGAAACTCCGGTGAATAAAATTGCGGCGGCAACTTTACCGAAACCCATCAAAGAAACAGTGGTGGCGGCGGCGGCTCCGGCAATCGCGTCCAGTTATCTTAAATTTGAGGATCGTTCGTTTGGATATTCTTTTGAACGCCCCAATTATTGGAGCGGAGGCCCGCTGCCTGCTGAAGATTTACAAACGCAGCGCATTGATGCAGGGGCGATTTTTCGCTCGCAGGAAGACGCCGCATTCACCCACGCGATTTGGAACAGCTTGAAAAATGCCAACAGTCCGGCCTATGACAATAACCTGATCGTTGATCTGGTGATTAAGAGTATCGGCAATAGTTCGGGCATGCAGGGACTGACTGAAACCGCACGGCGGCTGGTTCAGGAGGGCGACCAAATTAAAACTTATATTGATTTGCGCACCCTTTTTCGTCAGCCCCGAGCCAATTCCCCTTTGGAATTTCAAGGCAAAGCCGTGATAATTCGGGCGGGAACTGGTATCTTATTAGTCGTGGCTTTTTATTCCAAAGAAAGCACACCAACCATGATCGCGGCGGCAGAAAAAATTGTCAGCAGCGCTCGTGTACCGTAAATAAAAATCAGCTTTACTTGTTGGGAAAATGAATTGCAGCACTGATCGCAAGCGAGATGCTTGCATTAAGTTTTTTTGGAGCTTTTAAATCTGCGCGAACTGAAATTCACATTGCCTGAACGTGCCCTTGAAACTTTATTCGGGCCTTACGATCAAAATATCAAGTACCTTGAATCCCTGCTCAGTGTCCGCGTCGGAGGACGTGGCGGCGAGCTCTTAGTCGAAGGCGACGAAGCCGACGTCGCAACCGTCGAACATATTCTCAAAGATTTCAGTCAGCTATTCAGCGAAGGAAAAACTCCCAGCGATGGTGAACTGCGTGAGGCCTTCAAGCAAATCGCCGAAGACCGCAGCGAATCTTTACGCGAACTCCTGTCCCACAAAAAAATCATCAATCCCAGCGGACGCAAACAAATTTCTGCGCGCACGCCGATGCAACGCCGCTACCTCGAAGCGATTGAAAAAAACGATGTCGTGTTTGGGATAGGTCCGGCTGGTACGGGCAAGACCTATTTGGCGGTCGCGATGGCGGTGCAATATTTAATGAGCAAGCAGGTTAATCGTATTATCCTGGCGCGTCCGGCGGTCGAAGCCGGAGAAAAACTCGGCTTCCTGCCAGGTGATTTGCAGGACAAAGTTGATCCGTATTTACGCCCGATTTATGACGCATTATTTGATGTGATGGAACACGAACGCGTGACCAGTTTTTTGGAAAAGCGTGTGATCGAAGTGGCGCCGCTGGCCTTCATGCGTGGTCGGACACTCTCGGATGCTTTCATCATTTTGGATGAAGCGCAAAACACCACTTCCGAACAGATGAAAATGTTTTTGACGCGCATTGGCTTCGGCTCTAAAACCGTGATTACCGGCGATGTCACGCAAATTGATTTGCCTTCCGGTCGCAAGTCAGGTTTGATCGAAGCGCAACATGTGGTGCGCGGCATTCCGAAAATTGAGTTCATCGAATTCACCGACCGCGATGTTGTGCGTCATCACATCGTTCAATTAATCGTCCGCGCCTACGATGAGCACACCCGCAAAATTAATCTCTAAAAATATAGTGAGCCAGACACAACCATTGGTTGCACCGGTTGAGGCTAAAGTCGAAATTGAATTTGTCAATCGGCAGCGGCTCTTCAAACTTGAGCGCAAAATTATCATCAGGCTTGGCCGTGCAACGCTTGGTAAGATTTCTCATAATCATTGCTCAGTCACAATTTCTTTCATTCGTGATCGTGAGATGCGCCAACTGAATCGTGATTATCGTGGCCTTGATAAACCGACGGATGTTTTGTCCTTCGCTTATCACGAAGGATTGAGCGATAATGAGCCAAATCACAATGCAGGCTTTTTAGGTGATGTGATTATTTCGGTTGAGACGGCTGATCGCTATGCGCGTGAGCAGGGACTCAGCTTTGCAACGGAAATCAATTGGCTGGTGATTCATGGCATCCTGCATTTAGCCGGATACGATCACGAAACGGATAACGGCGAAATGAGCAAGCTTGAACGCCGCTTGCGAAAAGAGTTACTCAGTGGTCAGTGACAAGTATTCAGGAGATCAACGAACCAACCACTGACAACCAAATATGGAATACGAAATAATCCTGACC
>JANMKB010000282.1:0-4004 GCA_031371805.1 Blastocatellia bacterium
GCAAACGGCAAAAGTGCAGGAGGAAATTCAACCGCAAGCTGAATTACAGCAGGCACCCAACTTGTCTGAGTCGAAACCCACAGGTCCGGTCGGCTTAAAATCCGTGACTAAACCACCGACTCCATTGGTAGCAAATTATCAGGTCTCGTCCGCAGCGGCTCAGGCCTTCGATTTCAGCGAGCAGGAATCATTTGCCAGCGCGGTGACTCTGGAAGTCAATCAGCCTTTCAATCGCGACGATAACGAGGCAATTGATTTTGATGATGAGAGCCTCGAAGCAAATTCAGGCGTGCCAATCCTTGAGGCGGCTTCCTTAAAGTTACGCACCGCCGCCGCTGTGATTGATGCTGAAATCATCGCCTTTTCATTTTTGCCGCTCTTTGCTGTGTATGCGTTCTTCGGCGGAAATTTCAATACGGTTTCGGCTTCGGCGCTGGCGCTGATTGCATTTTTTCTGGTCGCCGTTTACTTCTTCCTGACTTACGCGCTGGCGGGTCGGACGAGTGGGATGGCACTGCTCAAATTGCATTTGGCCAGCCGCTCGCCCGTTATCAAAGCCACTGATCAATCAATTCCAGCCACGATTACTTTCACATTCAAACAGGCGGCGGCGCGTGCGACAGGCGGCACGATTTCGTTACTGCTCTTCCCACTCAACCTGTTTTGCATCACGCGCAGCGATGATCGGCTGAGCATTTCCGATTACTTATCAGACACCCAGATCGTGCGCATTAGAAAATAAAAGCAGCCTTGTAAAATGGCAAAGACACAGGCGAAAGGGCGGGAAATATTCTCCCCTTTTGCCTTTTGATTTTTATGGAGAATTTCACCTTACACGCGATTATTCAGGAGTTGACGGACTTGCTGACAGGTCATCGCGTCGGCAAAATTTATCAGCTTGGCACCACTGACCTGGCGCTTGATTTCAGATTGCGTGATGGACGCTGGCTCATTATTTCGACCGATCCAAATCGTATGGCAATGTATCTGACGGCGCGTTCAATCAAACAGCTTGATCACGAAGCACGGATAGATACGCCTTTCGTAGCCTTAGGTAAAAAATATTTGAGCGGTGCACGGCTCATCGAGGTTGAAAAAACCGGCTATGACCGTGTCGTGCGCTTTTCTTTTTTAGCGGAAGACGAAAGCGGCAAAGAGAGCAAACGCGATTTGGTCGTCCAATTGACAGGGCGGAGCGCGAACGTTTTTTTGCTGGAGCAGGAACAAATTATCGTTTCGTTGCGCGAACGCCAAAGTGACGAAACCAGCTATCAGGAGCTATTACCGCCCGCCGATAAACTTGATCCTTTTGAATTATCGCCGGAAAAATTGATCGCGTTGATCGAAGCCAGTGAAGGCGACCTTGTGGCGGCAGCGCGAGTGAACCTGATTGGTTTCGGGCGACAATATGCCGAAGAATTTGCGGCTCGCGTACAACAACAATCTTCGGAAAAAGCGCTGGCGCAAATGCTGACAGAAATATTTTCAGCGGCGCCAAAACCGGTCGTTTATTCTGCGGCTCCGTTAGAGGAAATGAAGCGTCAGATCGGCGCGGCGGAATTTTCTCTCGCCTTCGCGCCAATTGAATTTGAGCATTTACAAACTCTTCACCACACCAGTTTTGCGACGGTCAATGAGGCGGCTGATGTGTATTTTACGTTACTTGATGAGCGACGAATTTTTCTGGCTGAGCGGCAAAAAATTGAAGCGAATATTTCGACGCGTTTGAAGAAGCTGAATGCTCTGCGCAAAAATTTAGAGCGCGAACTTACCACGTTTTCAAAGGGCGAAACGCACCAGCGTTACGGCGAGTTGTTACTGTCGAATTTACATCAGGCAAACAAAAATGAGGCGGCCTTTATCGTCACTGATTTTTACGATCCTGAACAAAGCGTCATTGAAATTCCTGCCGCCAATAAACCAACGGCGAAAGAAGCCGCCGAGCATTATTTCAAGCTGGCTCGCAAGGCGCGACACGGACTTGCAGTAATTAATACGCGCCTGCCGGAAGCACAAACAGAGATCGCCATGCTGGAATCGCAATTAGCCAATCTGCGCAGCTTCACACAACGCTCCGAACTCAAAGATTTCAACCAACCAACGGGAATCAGCCCCCAAAAACCTACTCAAAAATCACCAGCCGCAAAGCAGGAAAAAGCAATTTCCGGTGTACGGCGGTATTTATCCAGCGATGGGTTTGAAATTCTGGTGGGACGCACCAGCCGCGACAATGACAATCTGACGCAGCGCATCGCCAAATCTTTGGACTTGTGGTTTCACGCCGCCGATTATCCCGGCTCGCATGTCATTTTACGCAATCCCAAACGCAGCGAAATTCCCTCACGTGCCCTCATCGAAGCCGCGCAATTAGCGGCTAAATTCAGTCATGCGAAAAATGTCAGCGGAGCCAAAGTCGCCGTCAATTATTGTGAAAAGAAATTCGTCTCCAAGCCCAAAGGATTTGCGCCTGGTCAGGTCAGGCTTTCCGCTTTTAAAACGATTCTGGTCGAGCCGTTTGAAGCAGGTAAGAGGGAATTTTAGATTGACTGTTTATTTTTTCCACGAAGCCACACGAAGGTTCACGAAGAAGAAACGTGGCATACAGAATTCGTTAGCTCGTCAAACCTGTAACGATTTATCCTGTTCATCTTGTATATCCTGTCAAAAAGTTTTCCTCTCCCTTCGTGCTCCTTCGTGTGGCTTCGTGGATGAGAAAATCTTCTTCCAATCAGTGTCACGCAGCTTTGCGCGGCAACAGCGCTACCGCAATTGTTCCAATGACAGCCAACAAAATCAGGGCCGCAAAGCCATTCGCATAACTGCCGCTGAGATCGCGCAAATATCCCACCAGCATGGGAGCCAGCGCTTCCGCCACACCATCAGCCGTCAGGATTATGCCCATCACTCGTCCTAAAACTTTGACGCCGTAAAGCTCCGCCGCCATCAGCGGAATGATCATGTAATCGCCGCCCAAACCGACCCCGAAAATAAACGCGAAGAGGTAAATCACGCCGGGAGCCGAGGCGAAATAAAGCAATGGAATCGCGGCGGCAACAATCACATAGATCAAAATCATCACGTATTTTTTCTGCATTCGATCTGCCAGCCAGCCGATGAAGACACGCCCGATTAAACTGGCTCCCAGCACCATAGACATGACATTTGCCGACCGATCCTGCGAGTATTTCAAATCGCCGCTGAAAAATAATTTCAGATTGGCGTTCGTCCCGGCAACGGCTCCGATAGAACACATGCTGCCAATTGCCAGCAGATAAAAAGCCCGACTGCTGAGAATTTCACGGATGGGAATTTTGGGTGCTTCGATTTTTTTCTCGACTTCAAAACCTTCAGGAGCGTTCTTCACAAACCACGCCATCGGAAAGCCAATGACAACCATCGCCGCGCCTAAAGTCAGTAACGCCTGGCGCCAGCCGTAATTAAAATTAAGCCAGCGCGCAGCTTGCGGAACCAGCATCCCGCCGACGCCAATGCCGAGATAAGCAAAGCCCATCGCCTTCCCACGCGCCTTATCAAACCACCGCGAAGTCAGCACCTGATTCGGCAGCGGCCCGCCAAAAACATAGCCCAGCGCATTGAAAATGTAGAACAAATAAAATTGCCACAGCGAAGTCATCTGGCTCAAGCCGGCCAGCGCAACACCGCCGAAAATAATCCCGGTCAGCATCATCCGACGTGGCCCGACTTTATCAATCAGCCAGCCGGCCACAAAGCCAAACAAGGGGCCGACAATAATTTTTCCAAAGGCATTACCGGAAGTCACTTGCCCACGCGTCCAGCCAAAGTCTTTCAGCCAGAAATCGTAAAAAAACGGCAGGCCATAAAACATGATTCCAACGAGTGAAAATAAACTTAAAAATCCAGTTGCGGCGACGTGAAGTTTTGGTGCGGTGAGTTTTTCTGTTTGCATGTTTTGAGATTGCGGCAGTAGCCCGACTGTTAAGGAGGACTTGGTGGCGAAAGAGACGCCCTTGTTAACACGCGGG
>JANMKB010000300.1:0-12875 GCA_031371805.1 Blastocatellia bacterium
CGCGCAGTATGGCGCGTTGCAAAACTCCGACAATTATCGTGTGCGCCTGCTGGATGTGGACGTGCGTGTTGGTGAGTACCAGCTTGATAACACGCATCGCGGCGGCGGTGGCGGCGGTGGATATTCCGGCGGCGGTGGAGCCATTCCGATTTCTAATGAGGACAATCTTGATGCGATTAAAAGCTCGCTGTGGATGGCGACGGATCAAAAATATCGCGCCGCGCAGGAACGCTTAATTCAAATCAAAACTGATCAGGCTGTCAAAGTTGAAGAAGAAGACAAGTCTGCCGATCTTTCGCGGGAAACTCCGCAAACAACAGTTATCGCAACTCCTGAAATCGGTAAGCTTGATCGTGCGGAGTGGGAAAAAAGACTCAAAATGTTGTCGGCGGCTTTTAATAAATATCCCGCTATCCTTTCATCTAATGTTTCTTTCAATGCCGATGCCACAACGAAATATTTAGTCAACAGTGAAGGCTCCGCGCTCCAGCACGGCAACACGCGTGCGCGCCTGACGGTCTACGCTCGCACCAAAGCCGAAGACGGAATGGAGCTTTATCGCTTTGAAACTTTCGATGCTTTCACACCGGACAAATTACCAAATGATGAAGTCATCAAAACCGCGATTGAAAAAATGGCGAAAGATTTACTCGACCTGCGGAAAGCTCCGGTGATTGAGCCGTTCACCGGGCCGGCGATTTTATCGGGACGCGCCAGCGGAGTTTTCTTTCACGAAATTTTTGGTCATCGCATCGAAGGTCATCGTCAAAAAGAAGAGGACTCAGGCCAGACTTTTACGAAGCAGGTGAACAAACAAATTTTGCCGACCTTTATTTCGGTTTATGACGATCCAACCTTGCAACAATTGAATGGAACTGATCTGAACGGCTATTACCAGTTCGATGATGAAGGCGTCAAAGCACAGCGTGTGTCGGTCGTTGAAAACGGCATTCTGAAAAACTTTTTGATGTCGCGTTCGCCGATCAAAAATTTTCCGAACTCCAACGGTCACGGACGCAAACAACCAGGGATGCGCCCCGTCGGACGTCAAGGCAATTTGCTGGTGCAGGCTTCACAAACTGTTTCCGAAACCAGATTACGCGAATTACTCATTGCTGAATGCCAAAAACAGGGCAAACCCTTTGGCCTCGTTTTCAAAGATATTTCGGGCGGCTTCACGACCACCGGACGCAGCGCCCCGCAGGCTTTCCAGGTTACGCCCGTGATGGTTTACAAAGTTTATGCCGATGGTCGCCCGGATGAATTGGTGCGCGGCGTAGATTTAATCGGTACACCGTTGACTTCATTCAGCAAAATCGTCGCCGCCAGCGACACGACGGAAATTTTCAACGGCGTCTGTGGAGCCGAATCGGGTTGGGTTCCGGTGTCAGCAATTTCGCCCAGCATTTTGACCACCCAAATCGAAGTGCAAAAGAAACCGAAATCAAACGAACGTTTACCAATTTTGCCGCCACCTGGTCAGGAGCAACCTGCGAACAAGTAAACGATTATGATTCATTTGCTCCGTGAACGCGCCACCTGTCAGCAAATTGAAGAGATGTTGCAAACTCCTCTTATCTTTATCAAAGTGGCAGTAGATATTCGGCGCGGAACTCTTGCCGGAGGAGCAAGTTTGCATAGTGATTGCGAAGACGCTTTGCTCAATGACGGTAGCCTGCAACAGGATATTTGGGGAGCGAACTGAGTTCCAACTTAACAGGAAATACTTTACGAATCGCTAATCAATATCCGCCCATGGCAAAACAATTATGGAATGATTATTACAGACCCTCTGATCTGTGATCAAATAGCAATAATCATTAAATCTCTGCTGGAGGAATTATGAATAACCGCGAAGCATTGAGAGAACGATTTCTTCGTGAACCAATACCAACCAGGCTTGGTGAACTGGCGGCGGTATTAGCGCATTTTGCTTCGTTTAGTGGCACTCACGCGGGTTATACTGAAGTTTTTGTGCGCTTACTGGATGAGCCGCTTTGTTATACGGAATGGACAATGCCGGAGTTAGATTCACAACTACAAGCAGAACTGTCAGAAATTCAGGCCTGCCTAACCGAGTGGCAATGTAAGTGGGAAAGCATCAACGCCAATGATTTACAAAAGCGCATGGTGATCAGGCAGGCACGAGAATGGTCAGAGCTACTGCTAAAAGCTTCAGGGCTTTTGCATTCAGTGCGCGAGGTCGCATAATTAACAACCTGAAGAATGAAAGAATCTGAAGCCAAATTTATCCACTGAGTTAATAAACCATGACACAAACCTTACTTCATTATTCCCACCGTACTATTTTATTTATTTTTGCACTGGTGTTAACAGCTACTCTGAGCTTTGGTCAACCGCCCTCCGGCGACTCCGACACCGTCCTCAAAGCAATGCAGGACGAGCTTGCGCGCTCCATTGACAAGCTCGTGATTCAGGGGCAGGAAAAACCATATTTCATTGAATACGAAATGATGGATGTCCAGTCGTTCAATGTGACGGCGGCGTTTGGCGGATTACTTTATACGCAGCGCAATCGCGGTCGCATTGCCACCGTTGATGTGCGCGTGGGCGGATACGATTTTGATAATGAACCGACCGGCTATCCGATGCAGGTGGCGATTGAGGATGATTATAACGCGCTGCGACATGAGTTGTGGCTGGCAACGGATTCAGCCTATCGCGCCGCGGTCGAACAAATTGCCCGCAAACGAGCGTTCCTCAAAAATCGCACCGAAGACGAAAAAATCCCTGATTTTTCCAAAGAAGACCCGACCATTTTGCTTTTGCCCAAACAAACTTTGAGCTTCGATCAGAAGGCCTGGGAAAATCAGGTGCGCGAGTTGTCCGCAATTTTTCGTCAGTTTCCAAATATCAAACAATCCGGTGTCACGATGAACGTGCAACTGGTGCATCGCTATCTGGTCAACAGCGAAGGCTCGAAAATTCGTCGCCCTTCCCTGCTCATCACACTGGAAGCAAGTGGTCAAACACAAGCCGCAGATGGCATGTGGCTGGGTCATTCGGCGCCCTTTTACGCAACGAGTTTTGAGCAGTTACCTTCGCCGGCGGAAATGACCAAAGCCGTGAAGACAATGGCCGAAGAATTAACCAGGCTGCAAACTGCGCCGACTTTAAATGAAAATTATCTCGGCCCGGTTTTGTTTGCAGGACCTGCCTCCGCCGAAATGTTTTCGCAATTACTCGCGTCGGAATTTTGCAGTTCGCGCCCGCCCGTGGGAATGTCCGGCGAAGATCGCAGCGAACTGGCCAATCGCCTCAACCGTCGAGTCTTACCTTTTCATATCTCAATTTATGACGACCCGACCCAGGAAAAATTTGGCGATAAATCACTGCTCGGTTCCTACAAAGTTGACGATCAGGGCGTAGCGGCACGCAAAATTTCACTGGTCGAGCAAGGCGTGCTGAAAACTTTATTGCTGTCGCGGCGACCACGAAAAAATATGCTCAAATCAAATGGGCATGGGCGGTCTGGCTTAAACGGCGGAGCTTCGACTGAAATCGGCAATTTGTTTATTCAATCAAGTGAGGGCAAAAGCTACGACCAGCTCAAACAGGAACTCATCAAATCCTGTAAAGCGCTGGAACTGCCTTATGGAATTATTATCAAAGGTGGAGGATTAGGAGACCCGAACCCGATTTACAAAATTTATGTGGTCGACGGTCGGGAAGAATTAATTCGCGGCGCTAGTACCGGTGAATTAACGGTGAAGCAGCTCAAAGCGCAAATTATCGCAGTTGGCAATGACAGCTATGTCCTGAATCGGGCTGGTGGAGGTGGTTATGGCGGAGGCGGAATCAGCGCCAGTATTGTTGCACCATCAGTATTGATCGAAGAATTAGAGCTTAAGAAACCAACCGGAACGCAGCAAAAACCCATGATCCTGACACATCCGTATTTTGATCGCTGATGATTGCCGAAGCGACGGGGAGAGCGGGCGAGCGGGCGACAGGGCGAGCCGATTCTGATCGCCTCGTCACCTGCTCGCCGTCTTTCTTCGTGCGCCTTCGTGGAGGAGAAATTCTTTTCTTATCATCGCTACCTTGCCAAATCCTTCCGAAAAACTCCAACAATGCGATCATCATAAGCATCCTGTGCTTCTGAACGAGGGCGTTCGACGCGCAAAATCTCGCGGGGAAATTGTGCCTGTTGAAACAAATCCAGTGTGGTTTGATTCGTGTCGGCGGCGGCTGGCGTATTCGCCTGATTCGTCACCAGCCACAATTTCTGACCTTTGAATTTACTTAGTGCTTCTTCGGCTGAGCCTTCGTCATACTGCCCCCAGAAATAGCTGCGCAAGCCCAAATTTGCCAATTGATTCATGACAGGTGGGGCGTAATTAAACATTTCCTTGAGGACAGACTGAGTTAGCCAGCCAGGTTTCGGATACACAGAATCCGCTACAATAACTTTAATCGTTGGATTTTCGGCGGCGGCAGTCAGGGCGGAATAGCCGCCCAAAGACACACCATATACCCCCACGCGCGACCCATCCACCATTAATTGTCCCTGCGTATTTTTCTTCGCTTTGAGATAATTTATCGCGGTGATTAAATCGCCCTTTTCATAAACTCCCAGCGAGCTGTAACTCACGGTGCTATTTCCGTGACCGCGCAAATCCGGGAGTAAAACGTGATAACCGGATTCGCACAGCTTCACTCCAAGGTTGAGCAATTCCGCGCGATTTTTGCCGTAACCGTGATTGAGAACAATCGCCGGAGCACCGGAGATACCACGTAAAAACCAACCGCTGGCTTTGGTTCCGTCAGAGTTGTCCCACTCTTCCTCGCTCCAGGCCATCGAGCCACCAGTAATTAATTGATATTGATTGGGGGTGATTTCGTAATTTGTGCGACGCGGATGAGTGACGCGGTAAACCAGCCAGGCTTCAAATGCCCCAACTACTATCATTAAACCAACCGCCAGTGGAAATAATGCGCGTGTAAATCGCCAAACCGGATTGAGCCTTTTTGCCATAGAGATAAACCTGTTGTTAAGAATTTTCCGAGGCGGGTATTATCAGTAGCCGAAATGAGGGTTGTTGCAGGGCGACCAACGGAGGCCCAATATATCATAGCCGTGAAAATCACCGCTATTTTTTTATTCCGCGGTCGGCAAATAAGCCGTCACGAGTTTTTTCTTTCCCCCGATCTGCAACATAAATAATTAGTTATTGTTTTTCGCTTGCCTCAAAAATCAAAATGAGTAGTATTTAACCGTTCATTTTGATAAGAAGGGGTTCGCCCTTAAAGTCACAGTAAGCAATAATGAGTATGAGAAGTTCTAAAGCAATGCCACAAGACAGTAAGCCTCGAAGATCGTAAAAATCCCATGATTATCATTCCCGCAATTGATCTGCGCAGCGGGCGCTGCGTAAGATTAACTCAAGGCCAGACTTCAGCCGAAACCGTGTATTCTGAGAATCCGGTTGCCATCGCTAAACAATGGTACGAAGCCGGCGCCGAGATGCTCCACATCGTCAATCTTGACGGTGCGATGAATCTTGACGACAGCAAAAATATTCGTGTCATGAGCGACATTCTTTACCAGATCAACCTTCCAATTCAATTTGGCGGCGGCGTCCGTGCGCTTGATGAAGTGCAACGCCTGGACGAACTCGGCGTGACGCGTATCGTGGTCGGCACCGCCGCCATCGAAAACCCGCAATTACTCCAGGCACTACTCGACGATTTCGGCTCGACGATTGTCGTTGGGATTGATGCGCGCGAAGGCAAAGTCGCCCTGCGTGGCTGGCAGAAAACTGCTGATATGCTGGCAGTGGATTTAGCTCAAAAAGTTGCCGACATGGGAGTCGAGCGCATTGTTTATACCGACATTGCCCGCGATGGAATGCTGAGCGGAATTAACCTCGACGCAACGCGCGAAATCGCCGAAGTCAGTGGCTTAAAAGTTACGGCATCTGGCGGCGTCGCAACGCTGGATGACATCTACGCCGTCAAAGAATTAGAAGAATTTGGCGTCGATAGTTTGATAATCGGTAAGGCCCTGTACGAAGGCGCATTCACGTTGGAAGAAGCGCTGGACGCGGCAGACGAGTAAAACCAATCACTCTCCGATGCGCACAGAGAACGTAAATTTATTTCTCTTTTTCCCTTACTCTAAAGCAAATCATTGCTAATAATTTTCCTGACGATAGCGTGGGCAAACGCTTCACTGCCAAGAAGCAAAGGGCCGATGCTTTGACTCTTTGCCTCTTTGCGCTGAGAATGTTCAGGTTGTGTCCATTAACGGGATAACAGAAGTAACAAAATGAAGCGCTGCTTAAATTTTTAGCGAAGCCGTCGGCATCAACTGCCAGTACACAATAAAGTTTACAGTACATTGACGGAGGAGTAAGATTTTATGCGACCAGCAAAATTAATTTTAGCCCTGTGTTTATTAGCTTTGATGCTCCCTGTCGGATTTGCTCAGTCAGGTCGCAAGCAAAAGAAAGGCGCCGATCAGCCGCCCGTACAGGGCGTTCCCAAACCTGCTAAAACGCCTGAACCGCCTGTCTCCGACGTGCCGGAACCTGACCCCGAAAAAGAAAAAGCGAAGGAAAAAGAGCGCGCTTCGGCAAAAGGAATCATTCTCGGCACAGATTGGGCGGATATGAATGTTGGGTCGGGCATCTCTGATTATGTGCGCAATGCTTGTCTGGCTGAATTACGGCGCGTCGTTCGTGGCCTGGAGGTCAGAGCATCAACCAACATGAATCGCGGTGATGCCGTCAAGGGCGCTAAGAATGAAGATCGTTTTTATACTGTACTGATGGAGTTTTCGACGATGATGTCGCAGCTTGAAGTGCGCTATACAATTTACGAACCGAAAACCGCCAAAGTTTTGGGCATGGGATCAGCGTTGATTCAAACCGATAGCTCTGGACGCAGCAGCTATTATTATTACGAACGCGCCGGACGCGATGTGGCGCGACAAATTATTAGTCGTCTGGATTTACGTTCGTCAAGATTTCCGTAATGAACATTTTGCGCCGTTACTAACTGGCAGCGGCGACTGAGGTCAGCGCTTTTGCTGCCAGTCGTAATTGTTCGATTTCGTTCTGTAATTCTTCCAGCGCTGCCGTTGCACCTGTCAGATTTCCATCCTGTCCCATTTTCTCTAATTGCCATGCCGCCTGTGATGAACCCTTTGCACGGATGTTCCCTGCTGCACCTTTAATAGCGTGTGCGGCATCTCGTAACAGTTGATTGTCGCTGGTCTTAATGGCCTGCTGAAGCTGTTCCAACTGACCGGGGTAAGCCTCAAAAAACAGTTCCAATAATTCGCCGACAAACCCAATTTCACCGCCAACAACTTTCATGAGTTCTTCAGTATCCAGGGTTGGATGACGCGGCGTGTCAGGGACGGGTTCTGCTTCAAGCTCAACCCGAAAGCCATTATTAACCGACGGAATGAATTTATTGATGGTTTGGAAAAGTTGTTCGGCGCGAATAGGTTTCGTCACGTAACCATCCATTCCGGCGGCGAGGCATTCTTCGCGGTCTCCTTTCATGGCGCGCGCTGTCATCGCAATGATCGGGATGTGGCGATCTGTATTGAACTCCAGTTGACGAATCGCGGCAGTGGCTTCCAGGCCGTTCATCATGGGCATTTGCACGTCCATCAGGATGACATCAAATTCAGCGTGCTGATAAAGCTCCAGCGCCGCTTTGCCATTGGTTGCCAGTGTGACCTGGTGGCCGCGACTGGTCAACAAGCGTTCACCAAAGCGGCAATTGACCTCATTATCGTCCGCCAGCAAAATACGCAGGCTGGTTGAGCTTTGATAAGTGAGACTTTGGTTCGCTTGCGCGTGACTCTCTTCGAGCACTAATTGCGGATGAAGAGTATTGATAAGGGCCTGGCGGAGTTGTATTTCAGACACTGGTTTGATGATGTGAGAGGTGATTCCCAACTCTCGCAAAAAACCATTACCTCCGAATAATGCCGAGGTCAGCATCAGGATGGGCGTCTGGGAAATTTGCGCATCCTGGCGGATGCGTTGCGCTACTTCTATCCCGCTCATCTCTGGCATTTGGTAATCCAGCAAAATCAGGTCAAAGGGTGCAGACTGTGCCTGTGCAAGCTGCAAAGCCAGAATGCCTGCCGCTCCGGTGGCAACGAGCGTTACGTTCATTTCCCAAATCTTCAGCAGTGATTCCAGGACATGACCATTAGTGAAATTGTCGTCCACGACCAGCACCCGAAGATTTTGCAATTCATTGGACGCAAGTGCGGTGACAGGTAAAACAGTTTGTAAACGAAAGCGGGCGGAAAATAAAAAATCACTGCCCTGATTAATTTCGCTGATGAGGTTGATCCTGCCGTCCATCAGGACTACGAGTTGCGAAGTGATCGCCAGGCCTAAACCTGTCCCACCATATTTGCGCGAAGTCGAACCATCGGCCTGCTCAAAAGCATTAAAAATCGAAGCGTGTTTTTCCGGTGGAATACCGATGCCAGTGTCCGACACGCTAAATTGCAAATTGATGAATTCAGCGGTTTGCGCTTGTGGTGAAACGCGCACAATGATTTCTCCCTGCTCCGTAAATTTAATCGCATTGCCGACCAGGTTAATCAGGATTTGTCGTAAGCGCACCGGATCGCCAAGCAGTGCATCCGGGGTCGTCAGTTCAATATCGCAAATCAACTCCAGACCTTTGTGATGAGCGCGTGAGGCGAGTAACCGCAGTGCCTCGAAAATGGTTTCGCGCAAACTGAAAGTAGTTGCTTCAAGCTCAAGTTTCCCAGCTTCGATTTTCGAGAAATCCAGAATGTCATTAATGATTGTGAGCAAGCCATCTGCCGAATTTTTGACCGTGTTGAGGTATTCCTTTTGATCGCTGTTGAGCCTGGTTTCCAACGCCAGTTCGGTCATCCCGATAATGCCATTCATTGGTGTCCGAATTTCGTGCGACATATTCGCCAGGAATTCGCTCTTGGCGCGATTGGCCTGTTCTGCCGCGACTTTGGTCGCTTGTGCCACCTGCTCCGCTCGTTTGCGCTCGGTGATTTCCTGTTGCAGCGCTTTGGTGCGCTCGGTAACGCGGTTGGTCAGCAATTGCTCATTGGTGCGCCATTGTCGAACGCGCCAGCGATAAGCGCAGTATCCAGCACACGCAAACGCGAGCAGGCACAAAGCATAAAACCAATATGTCTGGTAAAAACGCGGCACCAGATAAAAGCTGACGGTGGCCCCGTTCTCATTCCAGATTTCATCATTGTTACAGGCGATAACACGGAACTGATAATGACCCGGCGGCAAATTGGTGTAATAGGCGTCGCGGCGTGAACCTGCCTCAATCCAGTCCTGATCAAATCCTTCCAGCTTGTATTTGAATTGCACCCGCTCTGGCACCATCAGGCTGAGAGCGTTATAGTGAAATTCGATCTTATCGCTGCCGGAATTAAATTTGATTTCTTGTTGAGCTAAAACGGCGGGTAAAAATGAGCGGCGACCAACAATTAAATCTTCAATTACCACTGATGGCATCAGGCGATTCTGCAGAAGCTTTTCCGGGTTGATTGATATGATCCCTTTTCTGGTCGGAAACCAAATGTTGCCGTCACGTGTGCGGACACCGGCAGGCTGTGCCTGAAAAGTGCATTCAGTCGTCTTCATGCCGTCGGCGATGCCATAAATCACAGGAGTAACTTTTTCAATTTTTCCGGCGGTAACTTCCTCCAACTCCTGCATCCTGACACTGAAAATGCCCCGCAGCGTACTCATCCATAAGTCACCTTTCCGGTCACCCACGACATAACAAATCTTGTTATCAAAAAGTCCATTTTCAGTTGTCCAATTCGTAAATTGATTATTCCTTAAACGGCTCAATCCGTGCTCGTGAGCGATCCATAAATTGCCCTGCTGGTCATCATAGAAAGCATGAATCAGGCTCTTCGGTTGCGTCACAGTTTGATTGAGCCAGGTGGCCGTTCCGCCCTTTAATTTGACGATGCCCTGTGACGTGCCGAGCCAGAGAGTTTCAGCCGGATCACGATAAATACAATTGACATAATGCAGTGTCGCATCATCCAGCGTTTTCCCATCCTGCAACCGATAGGCTTCAATCTTGTCATCACGAAAGCGAAACAAACCATTGCCGGAGATGTAAACCAACAGGCTTTCCTGATCTTCGTTAATCGCTGAAATAAAATTATTGAGCAAGGCTCCGTGCGCGGCGTAAGAGGTTAGCCTGCCATCCTTGAAGCGGCTCAGACCGTTATCCGTACCAATCCAAATTGTGCCGTCGCGGGCCTCATACAGGGACGCTCCGAAATCGCTGGCCAGGCCATCCTGATGACGAAAGACGGTGGTGACGCCATCTTTCAGACGCGTCAAACCGCCACCATCTGCAAAGATGAACAGGCTGCCGTCACGGGCCTCAAGCATCGAAACGGTGTTGTTGTGCGCCAGCCCCTCCTGCGTCGTCCAGGGCGTGATGTTCACATCTTTGAAGCGATTCAGGCCTTCTCTGGTTCCTACCCAGAGACTGCCTTCACGATCTTCATAAATTTTCAGCACACTGTTACTACTTAATTTTTCCGTCACGCCAAACGATGACCAGCGTTCACCACTCAGGCGATTGAGTCCGCCGTTTTCCGTGCCAACCCACAGATTTTTTTGGCGATCCTCAAGGAGCGAGGTGATGTGATTATCTGAAAGTCCGTTGGCGGTTGTGTACGTTGTTAGTTTGCCGTCTTTCCACCGCACCAGGCCTTTTCTCGTCCCCAGCCAGAGATTTCCCTGTCGATCTTCAGCGATGGCATTGATCGCAACATCGGGCAGCTCGTGTTCATCCAAACGCAGGACGGCCTGGTCACCTTTCAACTGATAGAGGCCATTCGCTGTACCAATCCAGAAAGTGCCATTGCGGGCGGCAAGCGAGCAGATCGGGACGGCGCTAATGTCAATCATTGCACTGAGCGAATTTTTGAGCCGATAAATTTTTGCCGGGGACAGAACAATAGTTTCGCCGCTGGCAGTGGGAGCTACGAGGTTAACCTCAAGTTCCGGGAGTCCCTGCTCAGCGGAAAAATAATCGAAAACGCCATTCACCAGATGTCCGGCCCCAAGCCCAGGTTTGGCTACCCAGAGACTGCCATCAGCCGCCGCCCGCACATCGGCAATTAATTCCTGCTCCGACCTTCTGCGATTGTAAGTTTTGATAATCGTGAAACGGATGCCATCAAATCTGACCAGACCAACAGTCGTCCCAAACCAAAGATAGCCGTCCGCCGTTTGCGTGATGGAATAAATTGCATCTGCCGGCAAGCCGTTTTGATTATTCCAGATATTCTGCCCGTATTGGGTGATTCTCTTTTGTGGATCAAGCGCAACAACGGAAGCGCTGGAACAAATCGCCAACCCTATTACAAGTAAGCGTAAACGCTGGTAAGACAAAAATGGCATAGGCAGAGGTGAACGACTTCCGGGGCGGACGGTAGAGCGTGATTGGGTTGGGAAAAATGGAAGCTCTATGGTAGGAACACAAAAGTCATAGAGCCGAAGGGCAAAGCGATATTAGCCGATAACAGGAATTTCCGACAATAATAATTTCGTCACGGCGGAGGTTTTGATCGGAGCGTAAGCGTCTCACTGCCACAGAGATAAGCAGGTAAGCAAAATAAAACAGGGAGAGACAGGATTGACAAGATGATCAGGATTGATGAGAACCCAATCTTCATCAGCCTTCGGTGTTCATCTTGTCCATCTTGTTACCCCCTGATCTGAAAATGTTTAATAAGCTGTCAGGGACAGTACCGCGAGCCGTAGCGAGCCGGATTCGTCAGGGACAGTACTACGAGCCATAGCGAGTTGCTGCCCGACCTCGTACTTTCACAGTCACCAACGCGCTCGCTCCGGCTCGCAGTACTGTTCCGAAGCCCGATGTCCCAATAAAAAAAGGACTGAGTTTGACCTCAGTCCTTTTGTCGCTGCTTACATTGCAGGGTACTTCAATTCCTAACTTACCTTAGAAAGTAGTTGGGCCATTGTAGAACTGGCAATCAGGCATAAATTGCGGAACAATAATGATTGAAGGGCCAACCTGTGTTTTGTGCAGGGTACGGATACCGCTGAACGTGTTTTTGTTCGAGGTCATCAACAGCCCAACTGCTGCCGTGACGTTGAAGCGGATCGTTCCTACTTCACCCTTCGGAATCAGGCTGCTCAACTGGCCGCTGACCATTGGATTGGTCGCGTCAATGATTTTCTCAGAGAAGCAACCACCGCCAAAGTAAGGCGAGAAGCTGCGCAGCGCTTCGTGACCGTTGTAGACCAGCCCTGTGCCTACCTGACGTGTACCGGTCAAGCCACCAGTCAAGATGAGGCCAGAAGCATCACCGACCAGACCTGCAAGAACAATCTTTTGATTGACGGCATCTAACGGACTTTGGATGTCCACCGCAAACGCAGTCGGAACCTGATCGTAGCGCACACCATCAAACGCAATTGCTGAGGCAGTACCAACAGGACCATCGGTGAAGGAACCGACTGGCCGTGGTGACGCGAAGGATTCCGCACCGTAGTTGCCCACGTATTCGCCATCCTTGACGAAGCCGTTGCCGATCAGTCCGTTGTAAGAAATCAACCGCCCCATATTGTCCACCGCATACGCAATGACATAGCCTTTGTTCTGGGGATCAAACTGGGAAGCTTTCCACTCAATGCTGGCATTGGGCGTGAAGCAGACATACTGGTCAAATTCCAGACAGGTCGCACCGTCCATAAACAGGAAGTGGACGTTGATGCCTAATTTGCCAAGGTTGGTGATGGTCAAACGCGTGTCAACGCCGTTCTGGGCATCGTGTTTGTAATACGGAAACACGAGCACGGAGCCGGGTTTCTGAT
>JANMKB010000307.1:0-7719 GCA_031371805.1 Blastocatellia bacterium
GAGCGGGGGTAATTCAGTGGTAGAATGCCAGCTTCCCAAGCTGGACGTCGCGGGTTCGAGTCCCGTCCCCCGCTCCAGTTAATCTTTTTTCTCTTCCGCAATTTTTTCTTTCGGCTTCCGCCCATAAACTTTCGTTAGTTCGGCTAGGCGCTCACCAATCGCATTCGTCAGAGCTTCTTTGCGAAAACGCCAGCCCCAGTTGCCGCTTTCACGCGCTGGCACATTCATCCGTCCTTCGCCGCCCACACCCAATAAATCCTGAACCGGAATAACGGCGACCCGTGCCACTGAACTCAGCGCCAGGCGAGTGAAATCCCAATTGATTTCTTTGCCATCACTACCCAGATATTGCAGCACAAAATCGCGCTCTTCCTGTACTTCTTCCAGCGTCCGCGTACTATCTCCAACATCCTCAGATGTAAACCAGTTCACTACGGTATCGTTGTCGTGCGTACCAGTATAAACCACGCAATTTTGTGGAAAATTGTACGGTTTGAAATCATCCGCCTGTTCATCAGTTCCAAATGCGAATTGCAAAATTCTCATACCGGGAAAATTGAATTGATCGCGCAGAGCATCAACTTCTTTCGTGATAAACCCCAAGTCTTCGGCAATGATCGGCAATTCCGCGCCTAACGATTTTTGCAGGGCAAAGAAAAGTGCTGCGCCAGGGCCGTTTTCCCACCTGCCATTGATCGCATTTTTTTCGGTGCCAGGAACGGCCCAATATTTCTCGAAGCCCCTGAAATGATCCAGACGAATAATATCAACCTGCGCCAGCGTCGCACGAATCCGCTCAATCCACCATTGATAATCAGTGCTGGCAATGACATCCCAGCGATACAGCGGATTGCCCCAGAGCTGTCCCGTTTCGCTGAAATAATCGGGTGGAACTCCCGCAACCTGGCGCGGTGTGCCATCAGGGTGCAAGTCAAATAAATGCGGATTCGCCCACACATCAGCGCTGTCGTGCGCAACAAAAATTGGCACATCACCAATAATTTTGATGCCGCGCTCATTGGCGTAACGCGCCAGTTTGAGCCACTGCTTGAAAAATACATACTGATAAAATTTTTGTGCAGCAATTTCATCGGCGTGATTTTCCTGCCAGAAATGCAGCGCTTTATTTTCACGCGTGCGCAAATTCTCCTCCCACTTCGTCCACTCTTTGCCGCCATGCGCATCCTTGCACGAACGAAAAATGGCGTAATCCTGAAGCCACAAATTTGCCTGCTCACAAAAATTCTCAAACTCAATTTTTAATTCGGTCGCCGCCTCAGTCTTAAAATTTTTATAGGCTTTTTGCAGCAGCAAATTTTTGTACTCAATCGCGGGGCCGTAATCAACGCGATCATCTGAAAACTTCGGAGCTTCGTCCAAATCACGCTTATTAAGTAAGCAGTCTTCGACCAGGGCTTCCAAACTCACGAGCAACGGATTGCCTGCAAACGCCGAAAAACATTGATAGGGAGAATCGCCATAACCCGTTGGCCCCAGCGGTAACACCTGCCACAGGCTCTGATGTGACGCCGCCAGAAAATCTACAAAGTTGTAAGCTTCGCAGCCCAAATCGCCAATGCCGAAACGCCCAGGCAATGAAGTTGGGTGAAGTAAAATTCCGCTTAATCTGGGTAAGTTCATGCAAGCCTCCTAACATCAATTTTTGCCAACAGAACGGCATTATACCAACCTCGCCCACGATTGAAACAAAACATTAGTGCGCAAAAATTTTCGGTACCGGCTTGTCACTCACGGCATTTTTCGGTAGTATCCTCGCCGTTCCTGCGGATGTGGCGGAACTGGTAGACGCGCAGGTCTCAGAAGCCTGTGGGAGCAATCTCGTGGAAGTTCGATTCTTCTCATCCGCACCAAAAATTCTAATGTACGGGCGACCAATCGCAGGTCGCCTTTTTTGCATCTACAAAAATCTTATGACTAATGTAGCCTTGACCGCTGACATTCGCGCCCATTTTCCTGCCCTCACACGCCAACACAACGGCTTCCCTGTCGCCTATTTCGACGGCCCTGGCGGCACCCAAGTTCCGCGCTCCGTTGTCGCCGCGATGACCGATTATCTTTTTCATCATAACGCCAACACTCATTGGGCCTATCCAACCAGCATCGAAACCGATGAGATCGTCGAACAATCGCGCCAGGCATTGGCGGATTTTCTGAACGCGTCTCCGCACGAAATCGCCTTCGGACAAAATATGAGTTCGCTGACATTTCATCTGTCACGGGCATTGGCAAGAAATTGGAGCGCAGGCGATGAAGTTATTATTACGGAACTTGACCATCACGCGAACCAGGATCCGTGGCGGGCGCTTGAACGGGATCGTGGTGTAGCAATTCGTGTCGTCCCGATGGACATCGAAAGCGGCACGATTGATTTACAGGATTTGGCCAATTTGCTCAGCAATCGCACGAAACTTGTTGCGATTGGCGCAGCCTCCAACGCGCTCGGCACAATCAACGACATCAAACATGCCGCCCAACTCGCGCACGAAGCCGGAGCCTTATGTTTTGTGGACGCCGTGCATTACGCGCCGCACACTCTGGTAGATGTAAAGGACATTGCTTGCGATTTTCTGGCTTGTTCCGCGTACAAATTTTACGGCCCGCATATCGGAATTTTGTACGGACGAAAACATTTGCTGGAGATGACGGATTTCCCGAAGCTGCGCCCCGCGCCGGATAATTCTCCTGACCGCGTAGAAACCGGAACCCAGAGTTTTGAATCAATCGCAGGAGCCGCCGCCGCCGTAGACTTCCTCGCTTCCTTAGCCGCAGGCACAACCAGACGCGACCGTTTGGGCAATTCCTTTGCTGAGCTTCATCATCGCCAGTCCGAGTTATTACAACGCCTGTGGAGCGGCCTCGCCGCAATTGACGGAGTAAGAATTTACGGCCCGCCACCCGCAGGAATGCGCACCTCAACTATTTCGTTTACGCTGAAAGGCCACAACTCCGAAATGATTGCCCGCACCTTAGCCGAACGCGGCATCTTCGTGTCCAACGGCGATTTTTACGCCACCACCGTAGTCGAAAAAATGAAACTCGCCGAAGACGGTTTTGTCCGCGTCGGCTGTGCGTGTTACACGACCGAAGAGGAAATTGATCGGTTGATTGCGGGTGTGCAAGGGATAGTTTTCACCGCATAAGCTTGACGCTGAAATTCTCGTTTGCTATAGGTTGCCCTTAGAATGCTATGAAAATCTGAGAATTTAATGAATAAGACTCTTGAAGGCCAACAGAAAACTATTATCGCTCTCTGCGGTATCCTGGGGCGAAGCGTTTTCTATAGACCCTGTTTGCAATAAGTTGATTAGGCGATTCTGCGTAAGATCAAGCGAAGGGCACAAATTCTACTCTTCGTTTCACTCGTGACCAACAGACCTTCGCCCTTCTTCCACAGCACCCGACATTGATTGAGCCACGCCTTTGTTCGTTCCACGATCCACCGCCTGGCGCTCCCCACAAAGCCTTGTTTCACCGGATTTTCTTGTTGCGCGACGGCCTTCTGCTCCGGCGTGATTTTGGCGGCTCGTGCGATTTTTATGTTGTTTCTTACTTCGCTAAGGCTGTCAACGCTTCTTCCCACACGCCAGTGCTGCGCCACCGCCGAAATTGTGAATCCACCGTTTGCCAGTTTGGCAAATCGGTGGGTAAATCCCGCCCCTGACATCCGTTTTTCAGTTGGTATAGAATCCCAGTGCTGATCAAGTGCCTTGAAACAGCGTATCCGCGTGTTTTACTCCTGGGTAATAATTGATCCAACACCTCGAATGGCGCGCCTGTTACATCGGTTGTATCTGCCATGGTGACAGTGAACGTGCTTTTGCCTTGAATTGCAAACAGGTTCTAGATGACTGACAAGTTCATGTTGCTGGGAAATTTTGTTTACGGCACGGATGGCGACAACTTGGGTAAACGCGGTGACAGGCTTCGCGGGCTATTTCAAATATGCCTTTACGAACAAAGTCGCATTCTCGCCTCGTTTTGAAGTTCTGAACGACCGCAACGGATTACGAACCGGGACGGCGCAAACGGTGAAGGACATTACGCTGATACAGGAATTTAAGCTGGCTAATAATTTTATTACACGGCTTGAGTATCAGCGTGATTTCTCGAATCAGAAATTTTTCACCAATGCCGCTGGCGCAACACGTAATAATCAAAATACATTTCTTATCGGCATGAGCTATTTTATTACTTTCAAAGGCCAATAATGATCATCACAAATTTTTACCAGTTACTTCCGTAGCTGGTGTTTAATGATTGACTTTGATGCGGTGAGCTGAACAGCTTCACCGCTATTTTTTATGATAGCCTGGTATAATCAGCCTTGCGCTGCACTGGTTTGAAGCCCTCTTCCAGAATTACATTCACCAGCATCTGCTCTGTCGCCTTATGATTCGCGCCAGCTTTGGAAATTACATTTTCTTCAATCATCGTCGAACCAATATCATTTGCGCCGGAGTGCAATCCGCGCCGTCCGTCACTTAACCCAACCGTTAGCCACGACACTTGCTGGTTTTTGATGTTGTGCAAATACAAGCGTGATAACGAGAGCCAGCGCAGATATTCTTCGCCTGTCAGGCGCGTCGGAATTATTTTACCAATCGCAGTGTTGTCAGGCTGAAATGTCCAGGGAATAAACGAAATAAACCCGCCTGTCCGCGATTGCAATTGATAGAGTTTTTCCAAATGCTGAAGGCGTTGTTCCACCGTTTCGCCGTAGCCAATCATCATCGTCGCGGTCGTTGGAATATTCAATTTATGCGCGTCTTCCATCACGTCCAGCCATTCCTGACTGTTGCATTCCGTGCGACGTTTGCGGCGAATTTCGTCTACCAGAATTTCGCCGCCGCCCCCTGGTAAGCTGTCGAGACCCGCGTCTTTCAAGGATTGCAGCACGGCGGTATTGCTCATCTGAAAAGTCTTCGCCATCCCGTAAATTTCTGTCGGCGAAAAACAATGCAGATGAATTCCATAACGTTGTTTCAATTCGCTGAGCAATCTGGTGTAATAATCCAGCGGCAAATCTGGATGCAAGCCGCCCTGCATTAAGACGCCGCTGCCGCCGATTTCGATCATCTCTTCGACCTTGCGATAAATTTCATCGTAGCTCAACACATAACCGTCCGGTGAGCCGGGCTTGCGATAAAACGCGCAGAAATTGCAGACCGAAAAACAAATATTCGTGTAATTGATGTTGCGATCAACGACGTAAGTGACGGCGTTATCGGGATGCAACTCACGGCGCAAGTTGTCGGCGGCCTGACGCAAATCTTCGGTGGGGATTTCCGTGATGAGTTGCAACCATTCGGAGGGAGCCAGATGTTCGCGTTGTGAAGCGCGAGAAAGCAGTTCGGTCGTTGTGCTGATTGTTGCAGTCATCATAATAGTTTTAGTTTGTATCACGAACCTGGCGAAATATTCACGCGCACGTCAAGTTTTTCAGCTTGTTCGTAAAAATGCAAGTTGCCAAAACCTGTCAGTTCGCGGTAAAAACACGTGGCGTAAACTTTTAAGTTGCGCAAACTAAATTTGTAACAACCAGGGAGCAATCAGCAATGAGATCACCACGACTGACAGAATTCATGAGCAAAATGGAACCACACAGCGTAGCGGTAATTTTTTCCGCGCAGGAAAATTTACGCAATGGCGATGCCGATTACGAATTCCGTCAGGAAAGCGATTTTTATGCGCTGACCGAAGTTAATGAACCTGAATCCGTCGCCGTGATTACACCGGGACACGAAGGGCATAAGTACGTTCTGTTTGTGCGACCGCGCAACAAAGAAATGGAAATCTGGAATGGGTTGCGCGTGGGCATCGAAGGCGCAATTACCAATTGCGGCGCGGATGCGGCCTATGACATTAGTAAACTACATGAGTTATTGCCTACCTATTTGGCAGGCAATAACCAGCTTTATTATCGCTTTGGTTTGCGCGAAGGAAATGATTTGAAAATTATTCGTTCACTCAATCGCCTCAAGGCAGAAATTCGCAAAGGCACGGCAACGCCAACAACGATTATTGATCCGAGTACTTTGCTGCACGAATTACGATTGCGCAAAACACCGGATGAAATCGCCAGTATGCGAACCGCCGGACGCATCAGTGCCGAAGGCCACATTGCCGCGATGAAAGCCTGCAAGCCGGGCATGTACGAATACGAACTTGAAGCTTTAGTTGAATACGTTTTTCGCTCTAAAGGTGCGTCAGGCAATGCGTATCAGTCCATTGTCGGCGCTGGCTTCAATACGACGATTTTGCACTACAACACGAACAACGATCAGATCAAAAACGGCGATTTAGTCCTGATTGATGCCGGGGCAGAATACAAATTGTTTGCAGGCGACATCACGCGAACTTTCCCCGCGAATGGTAAATTCAGCCGCGCACAACAGGCGGTGTATGAATTAGTCCTGCACTCAAACAAAGAAGTCATCAGGATGATTAAGCCCGGTGTCAGCTTTATGGCGTTGCACGAAAAGACGATTGAAATCATCGCGCATGGCCTGGTGGATTTAGGCCTGCTCACAGGCGACCCGAAAGAAAACATTGAGAAGAAAACCTACGAAAAATATTTCATGCATCGCACGGGACACTGGCTCGGAATGGATGTCCACGACGTGGGACGATATAAGCTGGAGGACGGCTGGCGCATCATTGAGCCGGGGATGGCCTTCACGGTCGAGCCGGGAATTTATATTCAGCCCGGCACTGAAGGTGCGAGCGAAGAATTTTTCAATATCGGCATTCGTATTGAAGACGATATTGTCGTAACTGAAGACGGCTGCGAAGTGCTGACTTCCCTGGTTCCAAAAGAAGTTGCAGAAATCGAAGCATTGATGAAAGAGACTATTCAAATTGCTGTCTAATATTGATTTGACTCCTCTCCCAAAGAAACTTAGAGGTACGAGGATAAGAAGACAAAATATCAATCTCCAAAAAGTGCCAAGAGTTGATTACGCGCTACCAAAATGGAGAGCAATTTTTCAGGGAAAGGTTTAAAGAAGAACCTCTTGAGTTAAGGAACCTTGATCTCACAACGGTTAATTATTTGCGCCAAAGCCAGAGTCGGTTAATCAGGGCAGCATCCGCGTCGCGC
This sequence comes from Blastocatellia bacterium, assembly GCA_031371805.1. Taxonomy (GTDB): domain Bacteria; phylum Acidobacteriota; class Blastocatellia; order RBC074; family RBC074; genus JAFDVL01. The sequence continues at coordinate 7,121 of JANMKB010000307.1, forward strand.
AATATTTGACCGAATTACCTTCACGTACTTTGCCGGAAGAAAAACTTCGCGAAGCTCGCCAAATTGCTGAAGATAGTTTGCGGAAAGAGCCATTAGTCAGGAAGCCTGAGGGCTATTAGTCGAACGTATTTTCCACAAAGGGCAGGTAGTAACTTTACTTAGATCGAAAATTTTTAACCCACCTGGACTTGAATAAATTACCTTATACTCTGAATTCGCCTCTATATGCTTGGAAGACAAAGGCATTACATGCGCTAAAATTTTGACTTGATTTTCTAATAGAGTTGTTGTGACATTTAAAATTAATGAGATAGCTGGAAGTTCCAAAGCCCGGCACAGACTTCCAGCCGGTCATCGTAGCGGTCGAAATCGTGCAATCGCAGCCGATCCGACAAGCTGCGAGAGCGTTTCATGCCGCCTATCGCGTGCTCGACTCTCACTCTTTCCTGAGCAAAAATACGGTTTTCCAGCTTCTGCAGCGCCTCCAGTTCCTGCTTCTTCGGTTTCTGATGCGGGATGCTCAGTGCCTGGCACACGTACTCTTTCGCTATCCCCAGATACCCTGAATCTACGCTCACCTTGAAATTCCTGAACCAATC
>JANMKB010000313.1:0-9242 GCA_031371805.1 Blastocatellia bacterium
GGACACGTCGCCAGCATCAAACGGTCAGGCAAATTAACAGGACAAACTGAACTGGCGCTGGACTTCGATACCATCACGTTCAAAAACGGCACGAATGCGCAGTTTCGAGCGCAACTGGAGAAAGTTTTCGCGACTGAAAAAGTCAAAACTGTCGATCAGGAAGGTAATGTCCAGGCTGGCAATACAACCAAAGATACAACCATTCGCAGCGTGGGCGGCGGTGCACTCGGCGCAATTATTGGCGGCATTGCCGGCGGTGGTAAAGGTGCAGCCATTGGCGCGATTTTGGGCGCAGGAGTTGGCGCCGGCTCGGTTTATATTCAGGGCGATAAGGATTTGATTTTTGATGCAGGAACAGAAATTCAAATTCGCACGATTGGGCCGAAGAACTAAAACTATTATTTTTTGCGAGAAAAATATTTCATCCACGAAGTCACACGAAGTAGCACGAAGAAGAGCGAAACGGCGACGGGGCGACAGGGCGCGAGCTTGATCTGTTCACCCTGTCACCCCGTCGCCCATTCTTCCCGTCGCATCTTCGTGTGACTTCGTCGATGAGAAAATCTTTCTTACGCCTAACTCCGGTTATCCCATAAATCCTAAATCCGCCGTCGTAAAATTCCCAAGATTCGGGAACACCGTGCCAATCGCACTTGCTCCCAATCCAAACCATTTTGCCAAAGTCGCGCCGTATTGATCTACTGCAATGGTCGGAATCCAGCGCCCTTCCGTGCTGGCATCGTCAACACCCTGTAATTGCAAGGTGGGATAACGACCATAAAAATTCCCGCCGCGCACTGCGCCACCCATAATAAACTGGTGATTCCCCCACGCGTGATCCGACCCACCGCCTGAAGAAGGAGCCAGCGTGCGCCCAAAATCAGACAACGAAAAAGTCGTAACCTGCGATGCGACGCTCAATTCAATCGTCGCATCAGAAAACGCCTTCAGCGCCTGACTCACCTGCTGCAATAAATCTTTTTGCGTGGCCAGTTGATTGTTATGCGTATCGAATCCGCCCAGCCCGGCAAAAAAGATTTGCCGCTTCAAGCCTAAATTTGTCCGCGCTTTGATGATGGTGGCGATTTGTTTTAATTGATTTCCCAGCGAAGTATTGGGAAAAACTGTCGCCATCGGAGTCCCGCTTGCCGCAGCACTCAGCGTGGCGTTCAGGCTTGCCATGTTGTCAATCGCAGTTTCCGTTAAGGCACTATTGAAAGCTATCAACGAGTTATCGCGGTCATAACCCATGATAGAGCGCAAGGCCTTGTAGCGTTGATTTTTTGATGTATCAACGGGAAAGCCTGCCAGGCCTGCGCCCGGCACAAAGGCACGCGCTTGCGGACCAAGCCCGAACATTACCTCGCCCGCCGTCGAAATAACGCGGGGAAAAGTATTCGTGCCATTGTAACTGTCGGTTTGTTCAGCGGTTCGTCCACCCCAGCCGGTTGCGCTGACAGCGCTGGCAGTTGAGGCCGCCTGCCATTGAATTTGCTGATCGGAATGCGAAAACAAATTTTGCGGACGCGGCGCGCCATTTAATAATTGCGCTCGATTTACGGGACTGACCAGTGTGCCGACATTGCACAGCACGGCTAATTTTCCCTGTGTGTAAAGCGTCTGCAATTCCGGCAGGCTGGGAGGCAAACCGAAATCCGCGCCATGGCTGGGCGCTGCGATGCGCAACAAATTTGCCTGCGGAATATTTAAGCCTGAACCGGCGCCACGGAGCGCGTTGTAATCCGCATAATTTGTATAAGGAATGATTGTATTGTTGCCGTCGTTTCCACCAAATAGAAAAATACAGACCAATGCTTTGTAATCGCTGGTGGTTTGTGCCTGGACTGTATTGAGCGAGGCGAAGCTGGCAAGTATTGTTGCGGCACTCAGGCTGAATCCGGCTTCTAACAAAAATTCTCGGCGTGATGTTTTCATAAGCTTACCTTTCCACCTGATATTGTGAAGATGTCGCCACCAGATATAACGCCGTTTGCGCACGTAATTTTGTGTCTGTCGCGGCGACGGCTGCGACTGCAGCGACAATATCATTGCGCATAGCAGCGGACATCGCGCCGTGTAATAACAGGCGATTCAGCTTTTCGACCAACAGATTTGGGTCGTCTGCCACCGCTTGCAGACCTGTCCAGTCAATTTGAAAATTCGCAGTTGTCGCGCCGACTTTTCCGGTAATCAGTGTGTTCACAAAATTCAGGCGGACGAGTGCCGTCGAACTGGATTGAATGGCGAATTCCGGGCCAGTCAGTGAGCTTCCTGGCAGCACATAATCCGGCGGAAAATAACTGAAAACGGTAGGCGAGTAAAAAAGATTTTGTCCCATGCCTTTTGGGTAATCAGTCAGCACATAATCCGTCGTGGTATCAAACGCCCGGAGCAAATTCGTGACGAACAAAATCGGTTCGCGCAACTTGCCAAAAGCGGGATCAGGGCTGGCGTCGCCACGTGCTTCAGGATCAAGCAAAATCGCTTTAATGACGGCTTTCATATCGCCGCGAATTCCGCTGCCATTATTGTTGAAAGCCGCCGCCACACGGCTCACATACGCAGGCGAAGGATTACTCGTGACCAGATGTTGAATCAGTTGCTTGCCGATGAATGGCCCGACATTTGGATGAAAGAAAATATTATCCAATGCCTGATTCAAATCCGTCACGCCGTCCTGCCCTGCCGGTAAAATTGCCCTTTGCGCACTGGGGTAATTCAGCAGAACTTTCTCGGCCTTGTCGTGATTGCTGTCAACAGCACTGGCATCACGATACAGCCACAATGGTTGCAGGTAATTTGGTGGATTGTGAGTTTTCGCAGCCTGCCCCGTCAGCGTGGCATACGTCCAGCCGGTAAAAACATGCGCAAAACCTTCGATGGTATTTTGATCGTAACTGGGGATCGTAATGCCGTAAACAGAGCGTTTCGGTGTCCCATCCTGATTGAGCATCACTGTGCCAATGGAAAACAATTGTAAAATTTCGCGGGCATAATTTTCGTTAGGTTCCACGCCATTGCCAAGCTTATCGTTGTTCACCATATCCAGGTAATTGCCCATTGCCGGACTCAGCGTGACCTGCGACAAAATCTGGCGATAGTTGCTGAAAGCACGCTCTGTCAGGATGTTGAGATAAGGTGCAACCAGGCTTGGTTGCGAAAGTTTGACGCCCGACACCACAAACATCTGGCTCAACGCAAACGCGACTCGCTGGCGCAATTGATCCTGCCCCGTCAGCGCATTTTTAAAAAACTGCACCTGCAACGGATACATCGTGTAATTGTCGCGGAAACAAGTCGCCGGGCTGACACCTGTTACACAGCCTTCCAGGTTGTTCTGCGGATATTGCGGCAGGCTTGGGTACCACGAAACAGGCGCACTGAATTGCGCCTGTATCCAGGCGTCAAAACCTGAGTTTTGGACTTGTGTTATTAAAGCATCATTTGGGCCAAAAGTTGATTGTTCTAAAAACCGGACGACATCGGCGTCAGATATGGAGGTAGCCGGAATACTTAAAGGTTGAAGGCTTAAGTGATTGCGTGCCTCAACTCGTGAGTTCAAAGGCTTAGCCGCGATGGATAAAGCCAGATTCAAAACGAGACAAACGGCAAGCAACGGGCTCCCCAGGCGATAATATGTAAACCGTCTCATCAAATTCCTTTATGCTTGGGCTGTTTTAGTTTTTCTGTGAAAGAGCTTTTGAGTGACAGAGAAAAGCAAATTTCAGTAGTAAGGAATTCTCAAAAATTCCCCTGGTTAAGCAACTTTTACGGAGCAACCTGATAGCGGCTCAAGCTCGTGATGGCTTAACCAAATCGTAGGGTCTTCCGGCAATGGCGGGAGTGTAACGCAGTCTAAGGATGTTGAAAAGCTATTTTGGTGAGTATTATTATTTTATAATTGATCTGTGAGACAAGTTGTCAAACCTGTCGCTACCGCTCCGGGTACTGTACCGTGCAGCAACCTAGGGAACAGTACCGCGAGCCGTAGCGAGCCGGGTTCCGTTAAGCTGCCATTATTACTCCTAATGGTTTTTTGATTTCACAAATCACTGCACGCTGCAACGAAACGCAGGTTGGATGCTGAAGCTCCCCGGCGGTCAAAATCCCCAGCGTCTGTAACAGATCGCAATTTCCTGCGAGCAATTTTCCCTGCGTCGCAAAGGCCGGTCGGTGCATTGTCTGATAGCTGCCAATGGCTCCATCACGGCGAATAAAATAATCATTGCTTTCACAGCTATTGCTGGTACCTAACGGCAAACCAGTATCAGCAATTTCCCAGTTTGCGTTTGCCCACTGGCTTTGTGAACGCAGCCGATAACTGGTATATGTTTGTGTCATCGGATCAAACCCAACCTGAAATTCCATCGCGCTTAAATGCCAGGGCAGCGGGTACAAATGTCTGGTTGTGACCGCCGAGAGTGAACCCAGCGAAGCCCCCAATAACCACGCACAGGCTTTGCCGCTCAGGCTGGCGTGCAAACGATAATTGGATTGCTCAAACCGCGTACGCCCATCAGCCAAAAACGATTCAATCGAAAGTACTGTTTTTTCTGCCAGGGTAAATTCTTCCGGCAGCAAATTCCGCACGCGCTCACGGGGAACATTGTAAAAAATTATTGAGCGGTGCTGAAGCTCAGTATTTGAGGTCAGAGTTGCAATTTTCGGCAGCGGCGCGAAACCATAAATGGCATTGTGCTGATTGACAGTTCTGACACTTTGCGAGTTGAGCATATTGTTCTTTTTCTCTCCTTCTGCTTTTTCAACTCAATGTATTGCAGCTTTCAAGCCAGATATTCCGGCCTCCAGCCAAGCTCTTGCGAATAAAGGTCAGATCGTCCCAAACCTGATAGTTTGAAAAAGTTTCACTATGGCGATATGCAAAAAAAAATTCGTGAAGAGTTTGTGACGAGTGCTGCCAAAAAAGTGTAGAAGGCAGGAAAGTGCGATATTTTCGCCGCAATTGTGATAGTTTTGCAAAACGCAACACACAAACCCGTGTTTCGCAAAATGCAAAGCTCCGAGTGATGAAAAAATTATCGCTTGCTGGCTTGCATTATTATTCTGGCTGGTATTTTTCCCTGCTCATAAATGGAAATAAGCTATAATGAAATCGCCCTCCCATTTGCTAAGTATAAAATTTGGCAGCCGAAAGATAATAGGATGAAACGAATTATTTTTTTCCTCATCTTATTCCTTACGCTCAGCGGTTTCGCATATGCCCAACTTCCTTCCGGCTATGCAGTGGAAATGACCAAAGCAGAAGCCTTGCTCAAAGCAGGTAAGCCCGAAGAAGCACTCACAACGCTGCGCCGTCCGCTCGCCATTAATCCGCAACTTTCTCCGGCGTATAGCCTTATGGCCGTCATTTATTTTCAGCAGAAAAAATATGCCGAAGCCATTCCTCATTTTAAGCAAGTTCTGGAATTCAAGCCTGAGGCACATTTCAGTTCCTGGCTGCTGGCCTTATCGTATGAAGCCGAAAAGCAGCCCGATGCCGCAATTGCAGCCTTGGAGCATTTACTCAAATACACGTCGGATTTTTCGCAGGCGATCAACGAATTAGCGCTTCTTTACGCCTACAAAGGCGAGCGGGAACGCGCCCTGCAACAATATCAAAAGCTCCTGAAACTCAATCCAGGCCTGGCTGAAAGTCTGAAATATAAATTGGGAATTTAACTTACTCTTCAGCAGGCTGCGCCGTTGGCGGGAAAGTTACCGCTTGATAAATTTCCGTCAGCGTCAACGTCACACTGAGCGACTTCAATTCAACTTCGCTCTCCAAACCAATAATATCAGCCCGTAACCATTGATTATCCGGCTGTCGCACGTAGCGTGTCACGTGCGGCGTGTCCTGCGCCACCAGCAAATATTCCGGAAAACTTTCAATCATTTGATAAGCTAAGAATTTCCATCTTTGTCGTAATCTTTCGTGGTGGGCGACAAAACCTCTACGATCAGTCGCGGATTTATCAGTCGCGGCAAGCCTTGCAAATTCTCGGTGATCGGCTCGCCACAAACCACGACTACATCAGGATAACGATATGGCGGAGCCGCCGGGACTTTCACTCGCATTTCGAAGGGGAATGACTCACAAGGCTTGCCTTCCAATTTATTTTCCAGATGACGATTAATATTTTTCGTGATTCGCAAATGCTCCATTCCGCCACCCGCCATTGCGAACACTTCGCCATTGAAATATTCGTAGCGTTCTTCCGAGGATTTTTCTAGCTCGATGTATTCTTCGATGGTGCATTTTTGTTTTGGTAATGCAGACATAGCTATTCTCCTCCATCTCTAATCAGTAACTATCCTGAAGACTCTGATACCTACTTTTGCTTGCTGTTTTGTGAGGGTAGTTTTTATTCCAACTATTCCTTCGGCTACTCCTTCAACTTCTTTATTTTCGGCCTGCAAAGAAGGGCAGTCTTGCTCCTCGAACACAACTGGTAGCTCAAATGCAATTCGATCCCCTTTTCTCAGTTGGGAATTCTTGATTGTAATACCAACGACACCTTTGTTTTCAATAAATCCTGCGATTTTACCGATGTATTCATAGTGCGAGGGAATAGGTTCTATTCTTCCAAGCTTGTAAAACAAATCCTTAACATTTTCGTGCTTCCATTTGTTTTGAATAAAGCTTCGAGTTAACCGATGTAAATCCCAGCCTGTCATCAATCCAAAACCAGTCATTAGAGCTTCAGCACTATCAAGTGATATTTGAGTAAATGGTTTTTCATGTTCTCGGTCATGAGGAGGCAAATTTCGCTGATGGTTAATAATTGTCAACCCTTGAACATTTGTACGATTCCATTCTTTCATTCGAGACTGAACATATTTGATCACTACAATGCAGTCATCTTCTTTTGGATGGTTATTTATACCTTTGATCTCACAAACAAGCGTTTGATCATAGTCCTGAATCTGAACATCCTCTCTTTTTAGTTGATTTTTGTCCTCACCAGATTGTTGTTTATCCACATCAATGACTTGCTTGAATCCCATTATATTAAGCGCCATTATGACAGCCTCGACAAGTTTATCTCCAGTCTCACGAGCTAGGTCGAATAGAAATTCATTACGGGATTTATTCTCAGAAATTGATTCTTTGAGTGAAGCTATTTTCTTATCAGTTTCTTCCTGCAAAGTGTCAATTTGATGTTTAAGGTTAGTGACTTGGGTAAGCTCATACGCTGCATCGTTGTCCCATTTAGATTTATTAAAATCAGGAAACAGTAAGGGTGCTACTTGAGGTAGAACATGCTCAATAAATTCAGCGATAAAGTCTTTTTTATTTTTAATATCTGGGAAAATAAAAACAAGCCCCTTGCTTCCTTCTGGTTGAATAATTCCACCTACTGAAGCCTGAAACTTATTTACAAGCAAAGTTCGCCACTGGTTAGTGGTAAGTTAGATCGTATCCAGCCTCAAGCGTGCAGTGATATTGAATATCCACAAGATGCTTATCAAGTAATGCTCCGATAGGACGCCCGGTCGTTACGTCTTTTACAAGATAAACTTCTGAACCATAGTCATCTCCAACTTTAAGCCCCCCCAATACACTTACCATTCCCCAATGAAAGTACTTTCCAGTAAAGAGGATAAAAATACCACCGCCACGTAAAATTCGATCAAAATTCCATCTAACCTTTTCAAGGTGTTGACTCCCAAATGAATTTCTATTCAAATTAAATATATTTAAATCAGCAAGCACTATTTCTTGCTCCATATAATTTTGCGGAAGTTCAAGTGCTTGTTTTGCTGTATTAGCATGTGAAATATTAAACCCTCTATTGAGAAGGGATTCTGATACTTGAGTATCAAAATCAATCAACATGATTTTAGGCTGAATGTATTTAACTTTAATGGACTCATCATTGCTCATATTTAGTCGAAAAGTGCTTGGAGGTAGATTGGGAGTACTAGCTGTTTTTTTATTTGTCTTTTTAAGTTGAAACCATTGATAAAACTTCATAACGTAAAAAGTAAAACTCTTATCCTTCATAATTCAAATTCGGCGAAAGCCACCGCTCAACCTCCGCAACCGTAATTCCCTTCCGCTGCGCATACTCTTCCACTTGATCTTTTTCGATCTTCCCGACGGCAAAATATTTCGATTCAGGATGTGCGAAGTATAAGCCACTGACTGAACTTGCCGGATACATCGCATAACTTTCCGTCAATGTGATTCCCGTATTTTTCTCCGCCTGAATCAGGTCAAATAACTTCCCTTTTTCCGTATGATCGGGACACGCGGGGTAGCCTGGCGCGGGACGAATTCCCCGATATTTTTCTTTGATGAGTTCTTCGGCGCTGAAGTTTTCGGCCTGACCGTAGCCGAAAACTTCTCTCGCTTTTTTGTGCAGCAATTCGGCGAAGGCTTCGGCCAAACGATCTGCCAACGCTTTGGTCATAATCGAATTGTAATCGTCGTGGTCGTGCTCAAAGCGTTCGCAGACGGCTTCGATACCGATGCCGGCGGTGACGGCGAAGGCTCCCAAATAGTCGGCGCGACCTGATTCTTTCGGCGCGATAAAATCGGACAACGCCTGATTGAATTGTCCTGAACGTTTTTCGTTTTGCTGACGCAGCGTATGGAAAGTCGTCAGTACTTTTGTCCGTGATTCATCGGTGTAAAGTTCGATGTCGTCGCCAACCGCATTCGCAGGGAAGAATCCGAACACAGCGCGAGCCGTCAATAATTTATCGCTGACGATGTTCGCTAAAAGTTGCTGTGCGTCTTCAAAAAGCTTCGTCGCCTGAACGCCGACAACTGCATCTTTGAGAATTTTCGGATAACTGCCCGCCAACTCCCACGTATTAAATAATGGCGTCCAATCAATGTACGGGACGATTTCAGACAACGGGAAATTATCAAACGATTTCACGCCGATAAATTCCGGCTTCGCAATATCACTGGTCGCCCAATCAATCGGAGGTTTATTCGCCCGCGCTGCTGCGATGGAAATTCCCTTTTTCTGTTCGCGGTTGTTCAGATAAATTTCGCGGTCTTTGTTTTGCTGCGCCTGATTTTCCAGCGCAAAGCCTGCGCGTAAATCCTGACTGATTAATTTGCTGGCGACACCAACAGCCCGCGAAGCGTCCAACACATGAATCACCAGCGGTTCGTAATGATGCGCAATTTTCACGGCAGTATGCACCCGCGAAGTCGTCGCTCCGCCGATCAATAATGGAATCGTAAATCCTTCGCGCTGCATCTCGCGTGCGACGTGCTGCATTTC
>JANMKB010000332.1:0-4786 GCA_031371805.1 Blastocatellia bacterium
AACGCTTCGTCATCGAGAAAATAGCCACTGACAACGCGGCGCAAAAATCCGAGGCGCAACTCCATTTCGGTTTCGACAATTTTGCGTAAAGCACGGGCGATTTCCCACCGCGCTTCGACGGAATCACGCAGGTGATAGAGCCGTTCGCGCAAATGATCAACGACCACCTGCACAGTAGATTCGCTCTGTGATTGATTGACCGCCAGCGAAGTGATTTCGTTTTCCAGCCCAAGTTTCACGAGTTCATCCGTGATGGTTTCGACATCCAGCAACCGCTCGGAAATTACTTTGGATAACGCTTCGATAAACTGTTCGCGCTCTTTGGGCAACATGCCGGGTGTGAGCGGGAGTTGCCAGCCAAAAACAAAGATCGGGCGACGCGGACGAAAAAGCATTTTCACCGCCAGCCACGCCGCACCATAGCCATGCAACGTCGCAATCAGCAAGGGGGAGAGTTTGATAAGAAGGGACATGATCAATTTAAGATAGCTATTCAGGGCTTTGGTCTTTGGTTTTTGGGCTTGAGGCTTGGAACGCCTGCGCAAATAATTTGGCTCTGGCGGCAGTCACTCGAATATTAATCATCTGCTCAAAGAGAATATTTTCATCGCCTTACCAAAGCCCCAAGCCCAAAAACCAAAGCCCCAATCAGTAATATTATTTTTCTCCCACCGGGCTTTCCCACAACTTCGCCGCCAATTTTTCTGTGCCGCCCTCGTCTGCGCCTTCAATCACCAGGATTGCTTTCCCGCGCATTTCAATCAGCGTTTCGCCCTCGGGAGTGGAATAAAGATATTTAGTCGGCGGTTGATTCGGTTGCACGGTTAATTTCGGCCAGCGTTTGACGGTGCGTTCGGCATAGGCGGAAAAAAAATCTACCGCATCATTTTTTGTATCCCACGCGCTTAAATGAGTCAGAACAATTTTGGACTTTGCCGCATTTTCATACAGCACATATTGATCGCCGCCCCAGCCCTGCGCCGCCTTGCGCGCACTCACCTTGTCAATGTATTCCGCCAGCGCCAGATAATATCCGAACTCGCCATTCACATCTTTCCAGATCGGTTTCCAGCCTTTACCCAGTATGCTGGAAACATCAGCTAAGACAACTTTGACGGGCAATTCGTTAATGGCATATTTGCCATAATGCAAAATTTGCTCGGTGGATTGCGGCAAATTTGCATAAGCTTTTGAAACTCCATCCCAGCCCTGCGCTTTGATTATCTCAGCGGCAAATAACAAACCCTGGCTATAGGGAAAAATCAGTGCTTCACGAATTGCATTGGGCGCGGCATTGAATTGTTCCATCCCCGGCTGATTGGTTTGCTCATTCATTTGATTGAGCGCCTGGCTGGGAATTTTAGTAATGTTCATCCCCATCGGCTTCACTAAATAATCAATCATCAGCGCCGTCGCATCACCTTCGATCAGCGCATGAATCGCCAGTTCACGGTCGCCATCACCTTTGGGCCATTTATCAAACTGCTGCAAATTAAAATGCTGATCCTGTAACGCATGCGTCAATTCGTGCGCCATCACCGGTTTTTGCATTTCGAGCGCGTTCCAATTCGCCAGATTGAATTCTTTCTTTTTAGGATCGTAAAATCCGGCAATTTGTTCGACCAGTAATTTCGTCAAAAATTCCTGGTACTTAAAATCTTTAGGTGCCAAGCCAAACGCGACCAGAGTTTTGTATTGCGCATCCAACTCTTCCGGCGTTGCTTCTTCAGCAAAATTTTTGATAACCATCTGCTCAATTTCGGTGCGCGATTTCGCCCCGCTTTTGACCGGTCGCAATAATTTCAAGCCGCGAATTTCGCTGACCTGCTGCAAAATTTCAGTCGTCATTACGGCGACCTGCGCGGAGGTGATAACAACTTTTCCCATTGCCTCATCAGCTTTACTTTTTCCGGTTTTGGAAGAAGTGGCTGGTTGCTGCGCCACAAGAAAAACGCTGATGATCAGCATCAGCACCAGCGCCAGTTTGAATGAAAAGCTCTTTGACATTAAGTTTCCTTTCGCGTAAACAGAATAGGGCAAGCAACAATTTAGCACGAATTTTAAATTTCAAATTATTTCATGCCAAATGAAACCGAAGAATATCAATGGAGCGAAACTCGCCTGCGCGTTCGTTATGCCGAAACCGATCAGGCGGGAATGGTTTATCACGCGAATTATTTAATCTGGTTTGAGGTCGGACGCGTCGAATTGTGCCGCGCTCACGGCTTCAATTACTGCGACATGGAACGCGAGGCTGACGCGTTTTTACCCGTCACCGAAGCGAAACTTCGCTATCGCCTTCCGGCGCGTTATGACGACATTATTTTAGTCAGAACCCGCGCTTTTGAAATTCGCAGCCGGGCGATCAATTTTGCCTATGAAGTGCGCCGCGAAGCTGATAAGACACTGCTGGCAACGGGCGAAACCGCCCACATCGTCATGAACAGCAAAGGACACGCCCGGAGCTTTCCGCCAGAATATGCGGCAAAATTACGTGCAACCGCCAGCCCTTAAAACCAGTCTTTATAATTGCTCACTATTATTATTTAAAAGGAAGCCATTAATGAAAGAAATCAGTCGAAGAAATTTCACCAAAACAACCTTTGCCATCGGCGCAGGAACGGCGCTCAGCAGTATGAATATTATCGGCGCGAATGATCGCGTCAATCTCGGCGTGATTGGGTGCGGCGACAGAGCGATGTCGGTCTTTGCCAGCTTCTTAAAACAGCCCGATGTCGCCCCGGTTGCACTCTGTGATATTTACGAACCAAACCTGACCAAAGCCGCCACTGTCACCGCCAACAAAGCCAAAACGTTTGCCAATTTTCAGCAGTTGCTTGATGTAAAAGAAGTGGACGCCGTGCTCATCGGCACACCGGATCACTGGCACGCGCTGCCCACCATCAGAGCCTGTGCCCAGGGCAAAGATGTGTATTGCGAAAAGCCGCTTTCCCTGACCATTGATGAAGGTCGCAAAATGGTCGAAGCCGCTCGCCAACATAAGCGCGTTGTCCAAACCGGTAGTCAGCAACGTTCCGCGCCGCACTATCAAAAAGCCGTCCAGATGATTCAGAATGGCGAGCTTGGCGCAGTGCACAAAATCACGGCTGGTTATACGCGCAACGCAATGCCGGGTTTCAAGCCGCAATCCGAACTCGACACAACGCAACCCAAAGGACTGGATTGGGAGATGTGGTGCGGCCCGGCCCCCCTTGTGCCTTACGATCCGTTCCGTTGTCTTTATAATTTTCGCTGGTTCTGGGATTACTCCGGCGGACAAATGACGAATTGGGGCGCTCATAATCTGGACATCGCACGCTGGGCCTTGAGCGCCAAAGCGCCGACCGCAGTTTCGGCTTTTGGCGGACGCTATGAGCTGAAAGACGGCGGGCAAACGCCTGATGTCCAGGAAGTGATTTACAACTTCCCGACCGCCGTGGTCACGTGGTCAGGCCGCGAAGTCAATCGGACACGGGATGAGTATTTAGTTTTTCATGGCACGAAAGGCACGCTCAGTATTTTGCGCAACGGCTTTACAATTACGCCGGAAGTGTGGAAGCCAACCCGCAAGAGCAGCGATCAACCACAGATGGAAGCAATGGAAGTCAAAGCCGAACCTGGCGGCGATTCGACGGGGCTGCACGTGCGCAATTTTCTGGATTGCGTGAAGAGCCGCAAACATCCGAATGCCGATGTTGAAGAAGGACATCTGACCGCGAACATGTGCCATCTCGGAAATATTGCCACGCGCCTGGGACGTTCATTGAAGTGGGATGGCGAGAAAGAAATTTTCATCGGCGACTTGGAAGCCAATAATATGTTGTCGCGTCCTTATCGCAAACCATGGAAATTGTAGCGTTCAAGCAAACATTTTTTCCACGAAGCTACACGAAGCAGCACGAAGGGAAAAATTTTCCTGACAGGACTGAAATGATCTCAATAAAACAAAACCTGCTCCTCATTATGCTCTGCCTGTGTACTTTAGCAATTGTTGCTACAGCACAGCCAGTCATCAAAATCGGAATCATTGGCACAGACACTTCGCACGTTCCGGCGTTTACGCAAACGCTCAATGATCCGTCAAGCGTCGGTCACATTCCCGGCGCACGCGTCGTCGCGGCCTTCAAAGGTGGCAGCCCTGACGTTGAATCCAGCCGTACCCGCGTTGATAAATATGCCGCTGAGATCAAAGAAAAATGGGGTGTCGAACTGGTCAATTCAATCGAGGAGTTGTGCGCCAAAGTTGATGCGGTGCTGCTGGAAAGTGTTGATGGTCGTCCGCACCTGGCGCAAGTCCGCGCCGTCTTTAAAGCTAAAAAGCCGGTGTTTATTGACAAGCCATTTGCCGGAACTTTGCAGGACGCAAAAGAAATCATGAAACTGGCGCGTGAATCGGGGACACCGTTTTTCAGTTCTTCGAGTTTGCGATTTTTACCTGAAATTCAGGGACTGCGAAAAAATGAGCAGCTTGGCGAGATAGTTGGCGCAATGGCGTACAGCCCTTCGCCAACCGAAGCGCATCACCCCGATTTATTCTGGTACGGAATTCACGGCGTCGAGACTTTGTTTACGGTGATGGGGCCGGGTTGCGAAAGCGTCACGCGCACCAATACGAACGGCGCCGATGTTGTCACCGGCAAATGGAAAGATGGGCGCATCGGAACTTTTCGCGGCATTCGTGATGGCAAACAAAAATATGGTGACGTCGCTTTTGGCAGCAAAGATGTGATCGCAGTTGATCCTAAAAAAATCAGCTACAATGAATTAGTCGTGGCCATAGTTAAAT
>JANMKB010000335.1:0-12326 GCA_031371805.1 Blastocatellia bacterium
TCCTTGTCATTAGCAATCATAGCGCGTGAAACTAATCCGCCCATCGAATGCGCCAGCAAATAAATCGGCTTCTTATGTTTTGCCAGTTCGGCGCTGAGCTGCGTCTGTAAGTTTTTTCCTGCCTCTTCAATCGAACGCCGCCAGTCGTAAGGAAATTGCCGTACGTCATAATTCGGGCTGAGGTAATCAACTAATTGCTGATAGGAACTGGCAATCAAGCCGGTGGATGAAATATTCGGCGTATTGATTACCAGCCTGCCCATCCCACCCAGCACCAAACGTGCGTATTTCAACCATACCTGGTCTGTTCCCTCTGCCAGCAGGCTGCCCATAATGCCGGGCAGCACAAACACCACAGGCAAATCTTTGGTCGCCGCCGCATCACGTTTGAGAGCAGACACCATCTCCAAAGGAGCTTCACGCTTCAAGGCCTTAAAGCCTGGCGGCGTTGTGTCACTAAGCAGAAATTTTTGGAGCTGGGAACGTGACGAACTATTACCAAAATAATTGAAGTGATTGACTTCCGCGCCCTGCTCGAAAAAATACGCCGACTTGCCTTCAGCCCGTTTCAGTCCGCCATACATCGCGTCGGTGTTCACAACTAAATCGTGATCTTCGAGGAAAAAAACATCCGTCGCAAAAATCTTTAATTTACCAATGACGCCTGCGCCTTCGGTATCGCCCGCAATCACGCCTAAACTGGAGTCAGAAATCAAATTCGAGCTATTGAGCAAATGAATAAACGGCGATTCCGGCATTTGCGCTTCGATGCCCGGCAATTCTTCCGGCTCAGCACGCAAACTGATCAGTTCCAGCACGGTTGCTTTCACAAAATCATAAATGGGATTTTCCTTCAGACCCGGAATAAAGCTGATGAGATTCAGCAGAGTTGACAGGTATAAATCAAGCCGCTTGGAGGCGAGAATTGTCCCGCGTGCCGGACAAGCGACACGCACAAATTTCTCAACCTGCAATTTTTTCTGCTTTAGCAAAGCAACCAGCTCAGCCAGCAATTTCGCGTCATCAGGACGATTGGCACTGACAAAGGGGGCGCTCAAAATATCAAGATCGAAGTCTGCCGAGTTGACCGGCAAACAGAGCAATTCACCAACCAGTCCGCCGCGTGAGTGCGTAACCAAATGCAGCTTCGCCTTATCCGGCAACTTTCCAACCAAATCAATTGCATTTTCAATGGGATTAAGGCTGAGCGTGCGATGCTGATAGGCAAGGATACGATTGCCATAATTTTTCACCAGGTCATTCCATTCATCAGTGCCGGCCAGACGCCAGTAACCGCCACCACTGCTGGATGCTGTGCCGTGAATAAAGAGCAAGAAGGGAGCATCACCGGTCAGACTCGCAACGGATGTAATCTCATCTTCCTTCACCAGTTCTTTGGGATTCGGGAAACGATACAGCCCCGTCCCCGGTTGAAGCTGGCCTTCAAGTTTTGCAATGATCGCCTTCGCTCCCGCTTCTGCTACTACTGTTGTCGGACTGATGCGTAAAACTTTCAAGCCCTTGAGCGCCAAATCAAAGATCAGCCCACGCTGCTGTCCACCGCCGCGTGAAGGTAGCGCCGATGGCACGCGCACTTCCCTTTTTTCAGAGTCTTTTTTCGGTTCCGCCTGATTGAGGTCTTCTCGCAATTGCGCCACCGAAATCCATTGCTTGACGCCATTCTCAAATTCTATTTCTACCACGTCGCTGTCGTGCGCACCTTCCAGCGCAGAAAACTGTTCTTTATCAGTCCCGCGCACAGCAGCGTCCACGACATGAGCACGAATCGTTTCGACTCTTATGGTGTTCAGCAGGGTTTCAGAACTAGCGGCAGTTTCAACTTCACGGCCAGGCAAAATAAGTCGGGTTGTCATAAAAATCTCCAAATAAGGTAGCTGGAAAAATACACTTCGGCTGATTTGGGGGAGATAATCGAAACGGAACAATTAAAACTTAAGTTTTTTACTTAGTGGATTACAACGAAGGCCTTTTACCTGATTGTCAGACGACCGTCAAGCTATTTCTTTATTTTGTTATCAGTACCGGCCAAAACCTGTAAATCAATTGCCCGTTGTCATTGATTTATATTTTTTCTTCAAAATCTTTCAGACCAAATAAAACACCTGTGAGTCTTAACCGACGCATAACAAATTCGCAGAGGTCACGCTCAGAAAACATGAATTTAAGTAAGCACCCAAAAAGACAGTGGACGATCCTGCAACGTAAAGTAAAAATAAAATTAATCTGTATTCCCTCTCAGAGACATTTTTTTAATTATATTTCTCACCCTGGTAGTTTTTTTCAGTTCTGATTTCAGGAGGATTTTATGCCGTATCCAAATCGAATATCTCTGACCAATAAAATCAAACGATTGCTGGTCATGATATTTGCCGTTGCTATCTCTATTTCTGCGCTTGGTCAAATGGGATTGCAACTTAATTCGTTCGCTGCGATTGATCAAAACCAGGCAAAAATTGTGCAGGTAAAAGATCGTGCCGCGACCCAGCCGCCACCGACAGACAAAAACATTCCACAAGCGGTAAGCGCGACGCGAACGAGCCTGAGCGATGATTGCAGTTACCTGCGCGAGCCGGAAAAATTCACCGCAGCGCTCGCTCGTCATCGCGATGAAATTTCGCGCACTACTGAACGATTCAGCCTCGAGGCCGCCAATGCCACCGACAAGAAATTGATTCCGCCACAAAATGTCCCGCGCAAAAATTATATTGATACCATTCTATTTGACCGCATGGCGAAAGACAGTGTGATGTCGGCTGCAATTTGTACTGACGAAGAATTTATTCGTCGCGTTTACCTGGACTTGACAGGACGCATACCAGCGGCAACGACGGTCACAACTTTTCTCAAAGACACCAATGCCAGCAAACGCGATGTCCTTGTTGATGCGCTGATTGGAACGCCTGAATACATAGACAAATGGACAATGTTCTTTGGTGATCTGTACAAAAATACGGCACGTTCCGTCAATATCACGCGCTACTCCGGCGGGCGCGATGGGTTTTACAACTACATCAAAGATTCCATTACTACGAATAAAAACTATGCCCAAATGGTGACAGAAATGATTACCGCGAATGGTGATAATTTCGTCAACGGCGAGAATAATTTTATCGTTGGCGGCAACATCCCGATGGGGCCGACACAGGACACAATGGATGGTCGCGCCGTGCAAACTGCCAGTATGTTTTTGGGGATCAACTCGCTTGATTGCCTGCTTTGTCACAACGGAGCGGGACATTTGACGAATGTAAATTTATGGGGAGCACAACGCACTCGTGCCGAAGCGTGGGGGATGTCAGCATTTTTTGCCCGCGTGAATATTGCGCGGACGGTGCTTTCGCAAACACCCAATTACTATAAATTCACTGTCTCAGAAAGAACCAGCGGAGAATATTTACTCAATACCAATTCAGGCAATCGTCAGAATCGCAATCCGATTAATGGCGTCAACACTGTCGCACCAAATTATATTTTAGGCGGAGGCGGCGTTAATACTGGCGAAAATCGTCGTCAGGCATTGGCAAGACTGGTCACAACTGACAAACAATTTGCGCGTGCTACGGTCAATTATATCTGGGAAAAACTAATGGTCGAAGCGCTGGTTTCGCCCTCGAATACTTTTGATCCGGCGCGTCTTGATTCAACTGCGCAATTGCCGAGCGGATGGGCCGTGCAACCCGCCAATCCCGAATTGCTCGAGGCCTTAACCACTGATTTTATCAAGAGCAATTACAACCTTCGCACCTTGATTGCGACCATCGTCAAAGCCAATGCCTACCAACTTTCCTCCCAGTATCCAGGCACGTGGAGCTTAGCGCTTGTCCCCTATTACGCCCGCAAATATGTGCGGCGACTGGATGCAGAAGAAATTCATGATGCGATTCTTTCAGCAACGGCGATTGGAGCGGCTTACCAGTTAAAAGATACGCTGGGAAATAATACCTGGAGTGTGGGGTACGCGATGCAACTGCCCGATCCGTCGGAACCGCGCATCAACGGAACGGTGGCGCAATTTCTCAATTCCTTTATTCGCGGCGACCGTGATGTCAAACCGCGCTCACAGGAACCGTCCATCCTGCAATCGTTGAATTTGATGAATCATTCCTTTGTAATGTTGCGGATTCACCAGGCGAATGCCGGATCGAATGTTGCCAAGCTGCTGGGCAATGCAACCCTTACTAATCAGGATATTATTTCGCAACTTTACCTGAGTACTCTTTCGCGCAATCCCGGCACGGAGGAAATGAATACGCTGCTTCCGCTGTATTCTTCAATGACTAAAAAAGACGCGACCGAAGCGATCCAATGGACACTCCTGAATAAAATGGATTTTATTTTTAATTATTAGCGCGACAGAAAGAGGTTATCAATGACGAATCATCATCAATACGGACATCGCTGCGAAGTTTGCCAGCCCGAACGCGCCCTCAATTCACCGCTCACCGGGCCAGTGCTGGGCCGCCGAAACTTCTTCAAAATTGCCGGCGCTGGCATCACCGGAGCATTTCTGTCTCCGCTGCTTAATTCCCAAGTCATTGCCGCACCAACGACAGATTTACATCTGTTTGGCAGGGCCAGAAATTGTATTTTTGTTTTGTTAACCGGTGCGCCAAGTCATACCGACACTTTTGATTTAAAAGTCGGAACGTGGACGCCGGCTGATTTCAATCCAACCACTTACAATGGTGTTTTATTCCCGCAGGGACTGATGCCAAAACTGGCGGATCAGCTTGGCAAATTATCCATTGTCAGAAATTTAATTGCTCCCGCACTCGTTCATCCGCTCCAACAAACCTGGGCGCAAATTGCTCGCAGTCCAAGTTCCGCGCTCGGCAAAATCGCGCCCAATATTGGCAGCGTCGTCGCGCTTGAATTTGAGCCGCAACGCAAGCCCAACCAAAAATTACCAGGTTTTGTTTCGCTTAATACGGGTGGCAACATAGTCGGGGCAGGATATTTCAATGGCCTTTATTCGCCGTTTGATATAACCGCAAATACCACGGGGCTGGGAAATCTTGCCAGTTCAGATGGGCAGAATAAGTTTGAGGCGCG
The DNA here is from genome assembly GCA_031371805.1 of Blastocatellia bacterium. Taxonomy (GTDB): domain Bacteria; phylum Acidobacteriota; class Blastocatellia; order RBC074; family RBC074; genus JAFDVL01. The sequence goes on from JANMKB010000335.1 coordinate 5,074, forward strand.
TTACGCTGTGCTGAAAACACTTGATGCCTCACTGCGCACGAATTCACCGCTGGGCGATGATGTGACCACAATGGGCGGATTTTATGATCGCAGCAAAGAGATGATGTATAACGCGGAGGTGGATGCGGTCTTCAAATTTACGACGACCGAACAGGCGCGTTATGTCAGCGCCGAAGACATTGCACGAGCAGGTGGAACGAGTTTTGGTAATTCCTGCATTGTGGCGCGTAACCTGGTGAAAGCAAATTTAGGGGCGCGATTTGTGCAAATTAATTATGGCAACTGGGATCATCACGACGACATTTACGATAAGACCGATCCTACCAGAATGCACGGCATGGCGGCGGGACTGGATAACGCTTTGTCTACGCTCATTACCGATCTTAGCGCCGAACCTGGAGTGAATGGCGGATCGTTATTAGACGAGACTTTGATTGTTGTCATGGGCGAATTCGGGCGGACAGTCGGACAACCGACCGGACAAAATGGCCGCGATCATTACTACAATCATTTTGCAGTTTTAGCAGGCGGTGGAGTTGTCGGTGGTAAAGTGATTGGCACGACAACCGCCTCTGGCAATGCAGTTCAGGATGCCGGATGGTCACAAAATCGTCCGACACAGTACGAAGATATTGCCGCGACAATTTATGCCGCGCTGGGCATCAATTATTTCACGGTGCGGCACGATGATCCGTTCAATCGCGGCTTTGAATATGTCCCGTTTGCTGCGGAAGGCGTGTGGTATCCGATTACAGAACTTTTCGACCGCAACACAACGCGCACCCGAATAACCGGAACGGTGCGACGCGATGCCAGCGGACGAACAACGCAATAATTTCAAGACAGTACGACGCGCGGGAGCGAGTTGCTAGTTTCTGTTATTTGCTCAACTCAGCAAAACTCAAATTTAAGATTGGATACTGTTTCCAATCTTTGTAATCGAAGTGCCACCACTCAAACTCATTGACACTGAAGCCTTCCGCTTCCATTGCTGCCCGCAACAAATCACGCATTTTTCGTTGCCCCGGGGTTCCGCCTTTGTAATTCGGATACGAACGCTCCGTCATTTCATCATAGGCTCCCGGCATTTCGATTTCCTGCCTGGATTGCAAATCATACAGCGACAAATCAAGCGCACAGCCACGATTATGTTTGGAACCTTTTTGCGGATTTGCCACAAAATTGTGCAGGCTTGCCGGGGTCACGTCCCAAAATAATTTTGTAATCGCCCACGGACGGTAGCCGTCAAAAATCAATAGTCCATAGCCTTGTTTTTGCAATTTCTGACTGACGCGCCGAAGCGCTTCAGCGGCTGGTTTTTGCAAAAAAGCGCGCGCCTCGGCATATAGCGGGCGACCCACAAAATTATTGGCAGTGGCGTAACGAATGTCGAGCTTGAGCGTGGGATCAAATTTAATCAGCTCAATCAAATCGGGCCGACGAAAACTTCCCTGCTCAACTGGTGGCGCTTCAATCTTTGCTGGTTCGGGCGCGACAACAGGCGCCGGGGTGGGCGTTTGCACTGGCGGCAGTGAGCTGACTTTGGGCTGAACACTTTTTGTTTTGCAGCTTGATTGAAACTGCGAAATTCCCAATAAACTGGCAGTAATGATTACCAGGAGGAAGTGGCTAATTGCACACCAGCGGCGGGGCTTTATCATTTGTTTCAACCTTGCGAAGTTGGTTGAGAAGCTAAAGTTCTTGTCACTTATCTCCACGCAACAGTTTATGCGCTTTGAGTGCAATTGCCACTTTATCACCGGGCGCGAGTGGCATGCGCTTGGCATCCCATTTTGAGCGTAAGGTTTTGACGAAAAATTCCTGACCGCCGAGAGGCGCGACTTTGGAACGATTGATGGAAGTGACCAGTTGCGGTTTTTGGGGCGGCAGATGCGAGTTCAGTAAGCGGACGGTGACGGCTTCTGTCGCACCATTAAAAGTTACTTCAGAAACTTCGCCATCGCCTAAATAATATGGAGTTTCAGCAACTCCGACCTCAGAATTTAACATCACATCTTCGGGACGGAAAATAATTTTAACGCGCTCGTCTTCCTTCATTTCGTCTTCGCGTACTTCACGCGGTGGCACGAGGAAAAAATCGTTGTCGAGCCGAATCAGGCCATAATGCCAGCGCCCACTCAGCACATTGGCAGCGCCTAAAAATGTGGCGACGAATTCAGTTTGCGGGTCATTATAAATTTCTTCCGGCGTGCCGATTTGTTCGAGTCGCCCTTTATTGAGAATAGCGATGTGGTCGCCTAGTTCGAGCGCTTCCTCCTGGTCGTGCGTAATGAACAAAGCAGGCACGCGCAAGTCTCTTAACAACTGGCGAATTTCGCGGCGCAACGACACCCGCGTGTGCGGATCAAGCGCACTGAACGATTCATCAAATAATAAAACGTCCGGTTCATACGCTAACGCTCGCGCAATGGCGATACGCTGTTGCTGACCACCGGAAAGATGCCGCGGTTTTTTATCACACTGGTCGTTGAGATTAATCATCGTCAACAGTTTATTGACAACTTCGGCGCGTTTTTTGGCTCTGACGCCGCGAATCTTCAGGCCAAAGCCAATATTTTCAGCGACGGTCATTTCGGGAAAGAGGGCGTAATTTTGAAAGATGACGCCGACGTTGCGGTCACGAGCGCGCAGGTTTTCAATCTCGCGGTCACGCAAAATCACTGCTCCTGTGTCAGGATTTTCCAACCCCGCAATGATGCGCAACGTCGTGCTTTTACCGCTGCCTGATGGCCCCAGTAAAACCAGGCTTTCTCCTTCCGCCACATTGAAGCTGACATCGTCCAGCACAATTTCGTCACCAAATCGTTTGGTCAGGTTGCGCACACTGAGCGCAGCGCGCGTATCCGCGTTGCGGTTGGCAAAAGCCTGCGTTTCAGGAAATAAAGTCATTACCATTTCTCGTGCCATTATTGACCTCGCTTTCAGAAACTGGTTTCGGGTCGGCTGTAGTTTCGGGTTTCGCGTTTGGGTTTTACGGAACAAGGTTATTTTGCTAACCCGAAACTCGAAACCTGAAACTCGACACTAAAGCTTAGCGTTCCAGTCTCTTTCTAAAAATCATAATCAGCGAGAAAATTGCGAAGGAGATGATCGCCAGGACTATCGCAATTGCGTTCGCGGCTTCAACATCGCCATCGTTATAACGCGCGTAAATGTAAAGCGGGGCCGTTTGCGTCTTCATCATCATATTACCACTGACCATAATCGTCGAGCCAAACTCACCAATGGAACGCGCAAATGTTAACAAGGCTCCGGTCACAATCGCGCTCCGCAAACTCGGTAACACGACATACCGAAAAGCCTGCCACCGCGAAGCGCCAATCGTTTCCGCTGCATCTTCAAGGTTCGTATCGAAATTTTCCAGCGCGGGTTTAATCGTGCCAAAGGCCAGCGGAAAAGTGACAAAAATATTGGCCAGAATAATCGCGGCGGTGGTGAACATCACCTGCCACTCAGTCGCCTCTAAAAATCTGCCGATCAAGCCAAACGGCCCCCACAGCAACAACAAAGCAAAACCCGCGACCGCGGTCGGAATCGCCGTCGGCAGGCTGATAATAATCATCAGGGCAGAATCGCCGCGAAATTCATATTTGGTCATCACCCACGCGGCAATGATGCCAAAAATTACATTACAAATCGTGGCGACACTGCTCGTCAGTAAACTCAGTTTCAACGAAAAGATCGCGGCAGGATTCACCAGGGCTTCCCAAAAATGCAGCGGCCCCTTGCTCAACCCGAAAATAAAAATTGAGAGCAGCGGCATAATCACCAGAGGCAGCATTGCCAGCACGACCAGGCTGATGCCCGTGGGACGCGCCAAATCGAAATGACGCTTTTTGACGACTGCTGAATTGTTGTAAGAAACTGCCATAGCGTTATTTCATTGCCTGGATTTGATATTTCCAGACGCGCTCAATGACTTCGGGATAAGCCTTTTCCCAGCCCCCAAAGTCACTAATTGTAAACGGCATCTCAATCTTCACGAAGTTAGGTTCATTATCATCAAACGTTTCATCCGTGATGGACCGAAAGTGATATTTGACAAAAGCCTTTTGCGCCGCATCGCTCCATAAATATTTAACGAAAGCCTCGACCAGTGGACGTTTGTCAGGATTCATCCGACGATCAACAATCACCACCGTGTGTTCACTGAAAATTGTTGCCCTGGGCGCAATAATTTCAATCGGGAATTGCCGATCAAGCAACTGTAAAGCTTCCTGTTCATATGTCACCAGGACATCGCCGAAGCCTGATTCAAACTGCGTCCGTGCCTGTCGGGCAGATTCCGGTGTGGCGATCACATTTTTCCAAATCCCATGCAACAAATCAAAAGCTTTTTTTGTATCGCGGCGACCAGTAGCCTTCTCCGATTTAATAATTTCTGAACCATAAATGCTCAGCAATGACCATTGCGCGCCGCCTGAAGAAGTCGGATCAGGATGCAAAACTCTGACTCCGGGTTTTGCCATATCAGGAAAATCATGGATGCCCTTCGGATTCCCTTTGCGCACAACAATTACAAAGGGCGAGCGATTTATCACGCCTTCATAAGGCAGCACATGCCAATCAGTTTGCGTCGCCCCAAATGTTTTCAAGCGCACAGCATTACGTTCGATAGCGACGATTGCCACATCCGCCGGAACACCGGAAATCACCTGATTCGTGACCGTTTCAGAACCGGCAAACGACGAAGCAAATTTGACCTGTTGCCCGGTATTGTCGAACCATTCTTTTTGAAAGGCTGGAAAGATTTCTTTTTCCAGCGAATCTTTCATCACTGAGAAACCATAAATCGTAATGGTATTAATATCGTGCGCGGCTTTCGGACGGCGACACCCGGCGACAACAAAGAGCAGACAGAGAGCAACGCCAGCGATAATAATTTTACGCAAACCCATAAACAGCAGTGATCCGACGGGAAGTGTCAGGGGTGGCCCAACGAATCTTCGCTCCATCAGTAATACAATCAATTTTTCAAGCTAAAATCAGCGCTTTTTCGGGGAGCAGACATTTTTACTCTAACCAAAACAGGCGAAACCGGGAATCGTCAATCAGGTACCTGGCAAAGAGAAACTACGAGTAAAAAAATAAGATTTGGCAGAGAGCCAAATAAAGGTGAGACGCCTTGTAAGTGCGTTTTTTATCATTTTCTTCCCAGTCAGCTTTAGTCTTTATGTCTGATACTTCGTCAGGCATTTTCTTTGTTCAAAACTTCTTTAAGGCGCGGCGAATATACCAGAAAGCCCCGTGAATGCCAATTGGCAACAGTTCATAGTTCACAGTTCGCGGTTCGCAGTTTGTTGCTGCTTAGCCTGTGAACGGCGAACACCTCTTCTGCGAACTGTGAACCGCGAACTGCGAACATTTTCTACAAATGAATCCCACACTCGACTTTACCCTGTCCAACCCAGCGCCCGCTGCGTTCGTGTTGCCCGGCATTGATTTTTTTCGTGCAGGGAAAACAGCCAATGCTCGCGTAGCCTTCATCATATAATTCGTTGTAGGGCAATTTATGTTTCAGCGTGTAATCCCAAATGTCCTTGCGTGTCCAACGGGCCAGCGGATTGATTTTGACTAAATTATGTTTCGCATTCCATTCCACAATATTAATATTCGCACGCGATAGAGATTGATCACGGCGCAACGCCACCAACCACGCGTCAAGCCCAGTCAGAGCTTGTTTCAACGGCTCTACTTTGCGCAAACTACAACATGTATCAGGGTCAGATTTGTACAATTTCTCACCGTATTTTTCGTCCTGCTCCTCAATTGAAATGCCAGGTTCCTGCGCTCTGATTTCGAGGTTGTAGCGTTCCTGCAAACGATCCGTCAGCGTATGTGTTTCGGGAAAATGAAAACCTGTGTCGAGATAAATCACTGGAAGTTGCAAATCCAATTTGGCGAGATGATCAATGAGAACCACGCCTTCTGCACCGAAGCTTGAAGTCATCGCAAGGCGCGGAGCAAAATTGGCAAATGCCCATTTTAATGTTTCTTTCAATGAAGCAGTTTCAAAACGCGCTGCCAAATCGTGAATTTCTGAATCAGTATAAATTACTGTTTTTGTGGTGGTCATGTCGTACTCCGCTTTCGGAAAAATTTGTTGATGAAGAGCGCAGGCTTTGACGCCTGCGCTCCCGGTGAATTTATTGATTAGACGGCGAGGCTCTTTTCAGCCTCTTTCGCCGGATCAATCAAGCCATTTGCTTCGAGATAAGCAATAATTTTCTCACCGCTTTCCACGACTGTTTCTGTATCGCTGGAAACCAGAATTTCAGGATTCTCCGGCGCTTCATACGGATCAGAAACGCCCGTGAAATTAGCAATTTCGCCCGCGATAGCTTTTTTGTATAAGCCCTTCACATCGCGTCCGACCAGCGTATCGAGCGAAGCTTTGACGAAGACTTCGACAAACGCTGCGCCGTTGGCTTCCACGTCTTTGCGAACTTCATCGCGGATCGCTGAATACGGAGAAATCGCCGCCACGACCACGCCGACGCCGTTGCGCGAAAGCAAACGAGCAACGTAACCGATGCGACGAATATTCGTGTCACGGTCTTCTTTGGAAAAGCCCAGGCCTTTGCTCAAGTTCGTGCGAACTTCGTCGCCGTCCAGCACTTCAATTTTGACGCCGCGAGCGCGAAGCTCCGGCACGATGGCGTCGGTCAAAGTCGTTTTGCCCGCGCCTGACAATCCCGTAAACCAGAGTGTGAATCCTTGTGACATTTGATAATTCCTTTTATGAATTCGAGCGTGCTCAGTTGAAAAAGTGGGTGAGGGACGAGTGACTGCCACTCACCAAAGGAGTCCATCAACTAAGCACTGCTACGAGGTAAATCGTTAATTTCAAACCAGATTTCCAAACCGTCGCGATTTAAGCTTTCGCGCTGGCGGCTGACTGCCTGAATCCTTCGATCAGCACCTGAGCGACTTCGGGGCGAGTGAATTCAATCGGCGGAATTTCGCCGTTTGTCAGCATCTCGCGCACCTTGGTGCCGCTCAGAGAAACGTGATGCGATTGATCGTGCGGGCAGGTTTTCAACGAAGCCATGCCATCGCACTTCTGGCAGTAAAAAGTATTGTCGAAGAACATCGGCGTGATGCCGATTTCTTCCGGCGTGAATTTGCCGAAGATCTTCTGTGCGTCGTAGGTGCCGTAGTAATTGCCGACGCCAGCGTGGTCGCGCCCAACTATGAAATGCGAGCAGCCGTGGTTTTTGCGGATGGTGGCG
>JANMKB010000338.1:0-2492 GCA_031371805.1 Blastocatellia bacterium
ATATTCAGCAAGTTTTTTGATCGCAGATTTTTCGACAGCTACGTCGTTGTGGCAACTCATACATTTCGTGGTTGCCGGAAAAGTCATCAGATCACCGGGTTCAGGATTGACGTGACAGCCCTGACATTTCAGCCCCTGCGCAACGTGCAATTTATGACTAAACGGCAAAGGCTGTTCCGGCGGCGCAGGTGTTTGTGGAACATGTGCTGCCAGTCCAATGACGATGACGCCAACGACCAGCGCTAATTTCACTGCGATCAATTTGTAATTCGCTGATTGAATCATTACTGCTTTTCTGCGCCTGCCACCGGGAGCGGTTTGGTTTCACCTTCCGACATTCCTATTGACCATTTAAGCGCCTCAAAATACATTTACTGTAACTGCGGATTGTCCCAGCTTTCTGCCGCATGCCCGAGCGTAGCATAAAAAACACGACCTTTGCCGTAGCTCTTTGACCACGCGACAGGATAGTCGGCATCAGTGCGATGAACGCGCGGATTTTTCATCTCCAGCTTGCTTGTATCCAGATGCGCTAAATGGCCCGGCAGTCACCCGCTCCGGCAGCGGTTTGTTTTCGACCGAAATGGCGATGACATTCTTTTTGTCCCACGCAAGCTGATTGGTGATGTCGGCGACGAAGGGCAGATGTCCACCGAGATGTTGCGCAACAAGCTTGCTGTTGATCCAAACCTTCGCCGCGTAATTCGCCGAACCGATCAACCCAATTATCCCCAGCGATGAAGAACATGCTACAGCTCCTGCTGAGCGACTCAATTATAGAAAGTAGAGTGGAGCGCAGAGAGTCATCTGGTGGACGCGGCGTGTTGTAACGCCAGACGCCTTGCCCGGTGAATTACGGCTGAACTTCGTCGCTAAAGATGGCGCTGCGGACTTTGGAATGCACACCGTCCGCGCCGACTACTAAATCGTATGCGCCAGTCGTTCCGTCGGTAAATGTCACCGTCGCATTATTTTCATTTTGCTGAATGCCAGTAAACGTCACCCCAAGCCGCACATTCGTTCCGGCTTCGAGCGCAGCTTCGGAAAGAATCGTGTGTAACGCCGGACGCGCCATGCCGAGGTCGGGTAGTTTGGCCCCGCGACAGGAATGCCGGGAATCGAAGCGACGACGTGACCAGGCAGGGTTTGGAATTCCACGCCGCTGCTGGGAAAGCCCGTGGCAACGGCTTTATCGGCGATGCCGAGCGCCACCATCGCACGAATGAAATTGCCCTGCACAATGATACCAACGTGATAGACCTTCAATTCACTTTTGATTTCGACGAGATCAGCGGCAATGCCTGCTTTGCGCAAAGCAATTGCCGTAGACAAACCGCCAATGCCACCGCCAATGATGAGAACTTTTTTGACCATAAATTTTCCTTTCGAGTTATCGCCGACTGACGGCTGTGCGCTCCTACGTCAGGCCGTAACCAAATTTATAAAGCGGCGTTTTTGTATCGTGTGGAACGTATTCGGCCTGCGCTTTCACTTCTTCCATCGAAGACGGCAACTCAAACGGCAAGCGTCCCTGCGGCGCGACCTTGCCGGTCAGCACAGCAAACAACGCGGCATCGCTGACGCCATCTGTTGGCGGAGATAGATGTTCTAGCTGTCGAGGTACTGCCCGAATCGAAGACGATACCCATTGAGGTCTTCAATCTCAATTTCACGCATGCCATGCTCACGGTCTCCAAGCGGTTGAGTGATCGTAACGTGTTTAGAGGCAGATTCTTCGGACAGCTTATCAATGTTAGTAACAAAGATATATGTCCAGCCGGGATAGGTCCGTGGAATGAAGTCGGTTGTAATGAAAGTAAATTGTATTCCAACGCGACATCGCGTGACCGAGCCATGATCGGGAGGGTCACCCATTACAAAGTCCAATTGGAACCCAAGCATTTCTTGATAGAAAGAAACCGCTTTTGCAACGTTTGGCACAGGCAATACGGGGCCGGAGCCGAAGAGGTCTGTAGTTTTACCAATCATTAATGATACTCCTTTACGGTTATCAGCAAGCGTCTAACGTCTACAATCACCGGGTTGCCGCCAGCGATTCTCAATTGCAAATTCGGCCCGGACGGCAACTCCGGTGCATTGTTTTGTTATGCTGCGTCTGAATTTCCATTCTACTCAATTAGGATGGTATAGGATCCATTTGCACGACGAGCAGTCCTGACCGGCACGTCTGGGTGATTCTTCTGGAGCACAGTTAATATTCGCTGGAGATAATCGTAATGCATCCGTTCTCCCAGTATGACCTCCTTGACAGCTTCCAAAGGGTATGGTCGCCGAATCGGCTTGGTATCACGCTGTTGGGTTTGCACCAACAGCCGGCGCTCACGCTCATACTTCCAATCCGATGGTTTCACGGCAAATACTTGTTGCCATATTTCACGCATTTGTGCGACCGCCTCAGCACCTGCTTGCTCATAGAGGGGAATCCAGTGTTCTTCATCGGTCTTTCCCAAATACTGAATTCGCGTCATGGT
>JANMKB010000680.1:0-5763 GCA_031371805.1 Blastocatellia bacterium
TTACGCGCCAGAATTTCCAGCGTCACATCGGTCAACTTTCTGACCGCCTGCAAAATCACTGTGCGACCATTCATCATCGGCAAATGTAATTCATCAAGGCCCTGTTCAGCGTCCATCCACCGCGCCCCATTGCCTGTCCCCGGAGCGCGTAAACAAAGATCTTCGGCAAAATTTCCATCCGTTGCCAGTAATATATCTTCGACACGTAAAGAAAAATTATTGGCAGGTTGCTGGCTGACAATTAATGCTCCTGCGCCATCTCCGAACAACATACTCAGCGCCGTGCTGCGAGGATGAAGATCAAGGCCTTTCGATTGCGCCTCGGCGCCAAAGCAAACAATATTTTGTGCGGACTGGGATGCGATTAAGGCGCGTGCAATTTGCAGGCTGTACAAAATCGTTGCGCAACCCACGCGTAAATCAAGTGCAGGAATCTGCCGACAACCATTGAGTTTGCGTTGCACGAGCGGCGCGATCCCTGGAATTTGATAATCCGGCGAAAGCGTCCCGCCCAGCAAATAATCAATTTGCGCAGCCGTGCAATCGCTCTGTGACAACGCGTCGTAAACAGCCGCCGCCGCCAAATCAGAGGCTGATTGACTGGCACTTACCCAGCGTCGTGCGCGGATGCCGGAATTCGCTTCGATCCAGTCAGATGTGACGCCGAGGATGGGCGCAAGCTCGGCGTTGGCCACAATTCGTTCCGGCAAAGCCATTCCGCAGGCCGTGATGTAACAACTCATACAACGACTCCAGCTTGTGCGATGTAGTCTTCAATTTTCTCTATCGTCGCAAAAGTTTCAGGCCGTAGATCAGCATCACTCACACGAATTCCCAATTCGTTTTCGAGCAGCGTGACGAATTCAACTAACGAAAATGAATCCAGTAAGCCCGCCTCAAACAATGAAGTATTTCGATCCGGCATTTCGGTGCGAGCTTCTTTGGCAGCCTGCTGCAAATAGTTTGTGATTGTGTTTGGTAACATATTTTTCCTTTATTTTATAATTGGACAGGCGAGACGCCTATCTTACATTTTCGGAACATTCCATTCGTAAGCCCGAAGTAATGCGTCATGAATTAATGACCCAACAATTTCTGATCCCTGCCACGTGGGATGTGTGAGGTCGCCGCCCATCAACGTTGGTTTGGTTTCACGCCAGTGTGCGACTGTGCCTTCGCCACCCATTGCCGTGAAAGTATCAAAAAATGCACAGCCGGTTTCCGCTGCGAGCCGCCGTTGCGCCGCGACAAGTCTGGGGATGGTTGGGCGTGTGATGATTGCTCCGCCAGGGCTGTGTTTGCCGCGATCCATCGGGCCGACGAATAAAATCGAAGCTTCCGGCATCACCGCACGAATGCGCCGCACGACTTCTCTCGTGTCGTTTTCATACTGCTCCATTGGCCAATTTTCGTATTCGCTTTCATTCGCTCCATACGCGAGGATGACCAGATCAGGCTGGCGATGTCGCAATTGTTCAGCCCAGCTTGTTTCGTCCATATAACGATTGAGCAAGCCGACAAATGCGCCGTTAACACCCAGCGAATCGTATTGCACGCCGTGTGTGCCGGATTCGAGCGTGACGCCAAACATTCGCACTTCGCCGTCGCCGACAGTTTTGATGGTGAGCGTGTGTTGTCCTTCAGCAACTTTGACTTGATGAAAGCCGGAATGCGTTTCGTTGCTGGCGGTGGCAACACGGGTTTGCTGTGCGCCGTCAATTGCCACATCGAATTCACCGCCGCCGGGTTGCGCCAGAAAATAAATATCGAAGGCTGATACGTTCCTGCCGATTTCGCCTTCATCGGCAGTGCTGAAATTTGCGGTGGCTCCTACTGAACGCGCAGTAAAGCTCGCGCCGCCGAAGCCAAACCGATGGTCGCCTTTACCAATAAACATCGGATCGCTTTCCCAGCCGCTTGCTTCGTGCCTCACGCCGAGATGCTGATACCAGCCCCAGGGTTTCGCCAGCAACACAAATCCATGTCCCGCGTCGCCAAATTGCAATTGCAATTTGCGGCGCACCGTCGAAGTAATCATGTCACCCGTGATCGGAGAATCGCCGTAATGACTGATCCGAACGATGCCCTTACCGTTTTGCGTTTGATTGAGAGCGGCAAAGAAATGATGTAAAGCCTGGCCGGAAGCATCTTCAATTTCGCCCGGCGTAGCCGTAGCGACTGCGGCAAATTTAGTTTGCTCATTCGTACTGGCCTGTGCATTTGGGAGGGCAGTCAGTTTAGCAAAATTCGCCGGGAGCAGCACCTGGAATTTTTGCATCCCCGGAATCAGGTAAGGAGCCAGCGAAAAGGCGATAAAGCAAAGGATGGTTTGCGTAGTTTTATTGTGAGCAAGGTTCATAACGATTCTCAAAATTTTGCATAAATAAATGGCACAACATCACTGCTGGCGACGAAATAAAGGCCAATTGCTAGGGCTGCTAACAGGATTGCCTGCGCAGGTGCGGGCAAATAGATAAAGCCTTTTTGCAATTGTTCCCACCAGTTATTTGGCAACCATTGCAGCGCAAAACCACTGACAATGATGACGATAATTGGCGTGGGAAGATTGGCTGTATTCGCCGTCAGCGAGGCCAGTGAGCCCAGCATTGCCAAAGCTTGTGTGAGCGTTTCAGCGCGAAATAAAACCCAGGTAAAGCAGACGAAATGAAAGGTGAGAAAAACGCCAGTGATGGCAAGCCAATTTGTCTTTGCGCGTTGCCAGCCGCAATGCTTGCGCCGCGCTTCAAAGCCGCGATAGCTCGCTAAACCGACTCCGTGCAATAATCCCCAAATGACAAATGTCCACGCGGCTCCGTGCCATAATCCGCCAATCAGCATCGTGACGATCAGGCCTGCATACATTAAAGCTGCGCTGCGTTTGTTTAATGCCGTCAGCGAAAAGAACACGTAATCTCGCAGCCACGTTGAGAGCGTGATGTGCCAGCGCCGCCAGAATTCCGGCAAATTCACAGCGCGATATGGCGCGTCAAAATTTAACGGCAACATGATTCCCAGCAATAATGCCGAACCAATTGCAATGTCGCTGTAACCGGAAAAGTCGGCATAAATTTGTATGGCGTAACCGTAAATTGCGGTCAGAACTTCAAGGGCGGAATACCGTTCAGGAAAATCAAACACACGGTCTACAAAATTGGCGCGCAAATAATCGGCCACGGCAATTTTTTTGATGAGACCAATCGCAATCAAAAATAAGGCCTGTCCGCCTTGCTCGGTGGTCAACGGCAAATTGAAATTGAGTTGTCGCAATAATTGTCTGGCACGTGTAATTGGCCCGGCTACGATAGTTGGGAAAAACGAAACGAAGGTTAAGTAGTGCCAGTAATTTTTCGCGGGTTCATTCGTGCGGCGATAAACATCAATTACATACGAAAGCGATTGAAAGATAAAAAATGACAGGCCTAGTGGGACGAGCAAATTTAACTGCGGCAAGATGATTTTGTAGCCGACAAAATTGAGTGCGCTGGTTGACGAGGCAAGAAAGAAATTTGCATATTTAAAAAAGCACAGCGTCCCAACATCAGCAATGATGGAAAGCAGTAACAACAATTTGCGTTTTCGCTGGTCTGCACTTGTGGCAATAAATTTTGCCGTCGTAAAATCAATCGTTGAAAGCGCCAGCAACAACGCCAGAGGTTTGACTCCAGCTAAGCTGTAAAAACAATAATTCGCCAATAATAACAGGGCGATGCGCCATTTGGGTTTGGTCAGCCAGAACGCAAAAAAGACTGCGATTAGGAAAATGAAATAGGTGGAATTTGTGAATGCCATATTGTTTACGGACGATGCTGAGAATTGAATTTGAAAATGAAGCCGAAATTTACGGAACCGTGAGCCTGGACATTTCAGCTTTTAATATTCGAGGTTTAAGCCAGGCAACGTCTTGGGGCATTCTGGTGAAACCCCCAATTCGCGCTATCCATCCTCTGTTCCAGGTATTCCATCTACTAAGTACTTGAATTGATTCTCCACGAAAACCTAGTTGACATGCCTTTGAGCAATTTCGTAAGACGTACCAATCATTTGAGGGCTTTTCGTAAAGGGAGAAAATATGTGTACACGTACAGCCACGCGGATATTTCCAGTCTTTATAGAATTTAAGGTAGTTCCTGACATCTCTTGATGCCTCTCCAGGGATTGTTTTATTTTTAATTGCCGAAGGTATTCCTGGTTTTGGTAAGGTAATCATTGCTTCTTCTACTTCAAAATTAGTTGGCTTTTTTTGCTCCAGTCCTGCAACACTCTCACCAAAACTTCCCTTACTAAATGCTTGTACAGCCTGTAAAGGCGAAAGATCAGAGCCACTACTTCTCAGGTTGATAAGCCTTCTGTCAGAACCCAATCTATTCACCCCACAAATTGAAAGGGCTGGCACACAAAACCCTATCCGAGGAACTTGATTAATAATTACTCGAAAAAAAGCCACAGGAATTTTTTCGCCTTCAACATAAGCCTGTTTTTTCGATTGAACTCCGTCCCAATAACGTGACCATCGTAATTCCTCAACATATCGGTCAAATATTTTTTGTGCTTTGCGTTTTCTTTTGTTATCAAGTTTTGTGAATCCAGTCTCTGTGGCGATTGGTTGTAAGACTTGAGCAGTTTCGACCTTTGAAGGCGGCTCGGGTTTTCGACAGCCTGAAGAAAACATAAACATTTGGACTGTAATGACCAGTGCGAAGGATTGTAAGAATCGTCTTCTCATGTTTCTTTCGGAATTTACTTCATTGAAAGTTTTTGTACTCGTCCATTAGCGCTGTATACAAAGCATCGGCAACTAACGAATACCCGGTTCTGGTCAAATGCACCCGATCCTTTTGCGCCAATGGTTGCGAGAATTGCGCCCAGCGATTGATAGAGCCAGCACCACCCATCGCCTGAAACTGATTCCAAAATGCTGCGCCTTCGGCAAATGCGGACTGACGTTGCACTGCAATTAAATCCCGCATTGCAGGCATCGTCCGCCATTTACCGCTGACAAATTGCTCCCGGTCAGGCGGCGCGAGAACCAGCAATGAAGCCTGGGGCGCGGCTTGATGAAAACGTTGCAAGAGCGCAGTGAATTGTTGCTGATACTCCGCCAAATCCAAGTCCACATCGCCGACCTCATTGGAACCGTAGGCGACTACAATCAAGTCCGGGTTGCGTTTTGAGAACTCTTCAGCCAGCACCTGCCAATTCCATCCCAAAGGTTTCGTAGCGCGTGCGCCATTGATGCCACGCGCTTCGTAAATTACGGCTTCCTCAGAAAAATCACGCTGAAAATTGCGCCGTAATTTTCCCGTCAACCAATCGGCGGCGACATGTGAATCGCCGTAATGAATGATGCGGGTGAGGGAAGCGGGAGTTTGCTGTTCAGTTTGCTTAAGTGCTTCATAAAAATGCTGCAACGCCAGTCCTGACGGGTCTTCGATGAATTGCGGCTGCATTAAATCTGCCGCGCTACATTTCTTTGTAAAAACAATCAGGGAAAAAATCGTGATGACGAAGATTGCCAAACCAACGGTGCGCCCTGCCCTCATCGGCTTTGTGAAGAAAGAGAATTGATTCAACGCATCGTTCGTCATCGCCGCGCAGTATCGTTGATTTCATTGGATGAAAATACGTTGCATACAACAGAGCGATACGCGGTAGTCAGCGGGTAGCGCATGTGGGAAGCCACAAAAGCAAATTGTTCCAGTTCAAGGTTTGAGATAGCCAGTTCTTCTGCTCTCTTCTTCAAGTGTATCTCATTTTCTTTGATAC
>JANMKB010000407.1:0-25840 GCA_031371805.1 Blastocatellia bacterium
AAATTCCAGTTCTCTGGATTCAGGCGTTGCGCTTCTTTGTAATGCGGAATCGCTGCCGCCCCCTGTCCTGTCTGGTATAAATACTGCCCGAGGCTGAACTCCGTAGCCGCCATTGCCCAATCAGGATTTTGCGGAGTCAGGCGTTCGCGCAATTCTGTTTCAGACATTGCGAACGCACTTTTCTCACCCAGTTTGACCCAATCGTAAAGGCCGTTAATGTAATTAGTTGTATCAACTTTCGTGATGCTCATGCCGGCATTACTTGAGTAGCCAACTTCATTCGGACGCACGATCCGCCCTTGTTCATTGATCCAAACCGCCGTTGGCACATTGACCATGTTGTAAAGTTTAGTGACCAAATGCTGCTTATCAATCAGCACAGTGTATTCCGGATGACCGGCCTCAATCCATTTTCCGGCGTCTTTGACCCCGCCCGTATCCTGCGCCACCGAAATGATTTCAAAATTCTGATTCTTCAATGCACTGTAATGTTTCTGCCATCCTGACAGATCTCCCCGGCATCCTCACCACGAAGCCCAGGTGACAATCAGGACTTTCTTACCGCGAAAATCTGACAGTGAATGCAGCTTGCCGTCTTTATCCGGCAACGTAAAATTTGGCGCTTTGAATGACGCGAGATAGCCGTTCTGCACTTCTGAGCGCAGCCCGAAATACCAGCTTGACTGACCTGCATCACCTGTATCAACGGCTACGGGTTGATGAACCAGACGGGCGAATTCTGTTAAATTGAACCACGTGACTGAGCCGTCTTTACTCAGAAATTCAGCTTTGCGTTTTTTGGGCAGTGGGAAGCAAAGCTGCTCGCGGCATACACCCTGTGGTTTAAGAGCAAATCTGGTGGCGCGGGTCAGATCGGCCAGCGTCACCCACAGGTCATTGGCTTTGACACCTGCGAGGGTTGAAGGCGGTGCGACAACTTCGGTTGCGATGTCGTCATAAATTACTACGCGCTTGCCTGCGGCAACATTCTGCGGGTTGGCTGTTAGCAGTAACCCGAATAATGCAGCGCAGAGAAAATAACTAAGTTTGTGCATTTTTACCTTTCTATGGTTATGGTTTAGAAATCACTTCATCAAGCTCAGGAAACAAACGTGCAGTGACAGAAAACACCGCGAGCTTCCCTTCTCATCATCATTCCGCTTTTCATTGAGTGCAAGCAGCATTGCCGCTTCTTTGAGATTTTCTGAATTATTTTATTTTCTGTAAGATCATATTTTTCCACGGATCAATTTCAGCGCTCCACCTATCTGGAAGCAGCGTCGTCGAGCCATACTCAAAAATCAGTGCCGGCGCTGGCAGGATATTTCCGACGCCCAATGATGCGCGTTGATAAACTGGCACGTGCTGAAATTTTCTATCCAGCATAATTCGTGTGGTGTCCTGAGGTGGAGGCAAAGAATTTTCTGACAGATATGATTTTAGCTTTGGTTTTTCGGTGTTGCCAATGCCACGTAATCGTAGGTTAACAATTTCGATTGCGGCAGAATAATCACAATGCCCATAACGCTCAAGGTGAAGCTGATGAAATTGTTCGATGGCGTGGCGCAGGTTTTTTGTCAGCGAAACTTCTAACTCAAATGATTGCCCTCGATAGCGTAATCCCAACAATTTTTCTATTTTTATTTTGCCTGCCGAAAATCCTTCGTCAGATAACTCTTTGACTGCCTCTGTTCGGAACCCGGCGAAATGTTTTGCGATTACAAGTTCAATATTTTTCTTAATCACCCCAGATTCAATTGTCAGCATTACCGTTTGGGAATAGTCCTTAATAACATCCGCTAATAAAACTCCCAGCGCAGAAAAAGCTCCAGGATAATTAGGAATTAATATTTGCGGAATGCGCAGCGCTTCGGCCAGGGCGACGGCGTGCAATCCGCCTGCGCCGCCAAAACTGACTAAGGTAAAGCGGCGCGGGTCTTGTCCGCGTTCAATGGAAACCAGGCGTAAGGCGCGCTCCATATTTGCGTTGGCGATGCGAATGACACCGGACGCCGCCTGATAACGCGTAATTCTTTTGCTTGTAGCCCGCGAGATTTTTGCCGCTAAATCGTCCAGAGATTTTTCGGCGCGGGACAGATCAAGTTTCATCTGACCGCTTAATAACCCTCCTGCGCCAAATTGCCCTAACACCATATTCGCATCGGTGACGGTTGGCTTTGTACCTTTGCCATAACAAGCCGGGCCAGGGTCTGCGCCGGCGGATTCAGGGCCGACGCGCAACGCGCCACCCGCATCAACATAAGCGATAGTGCCGCCGCCTGCGCCAACCGTGTGAATATCCAGCACGGGAACCGCGACCGGCAGGCCAGTAATTTTGGCTTCATTCGTAGTCGTTGCCGAGCCACGACATAAAGCAACATCAGTCGAAGTTCCGCCCATATCAAAGGTGAGAATGTCTGCGATTCCGGCCAGCGCGGCAATGCGCGAAGCGGCAATCACTCCGCCCGCCGGGCCGGAAAGAATTGTCCGCACAGGTTCACGCGCCGCAACCGCAGCGGAAACCGAGCCGCCCGATGATTGCATAATTCGTAAGCTGTAATTTGCCTGGGCCGGTTTTTTTACAGCGGACTTCATCTCAGCCGCCCGCAACGAATCGCTGGAGGTTTGCTGGTCCAGCCCTTCGCTCAGTTCTTTTAAATAATGGCTGACACGCGGAGCCAGATAAGCGTTGATGACAACTGTCGAAGTGCGTTCGTATTCCCGATATTCCGGCAAAATCTGATGTGAAATCGAAATTGGCACACGCAGGTTTTCCAGCGCGGCGGCGATAACTTTTTCATGGGCAGGATTGGTGAAAGAGAAAAGTAATGAAATCGCAACGGATTCGACTTTGGCTTGTTTTAATTTTTTGGCGAGTGAGACGAGATCAGCATGATTCAAGGGAACAATCACAGCCGCATCCGACCCGATTCTTTCGCGGACGCCAAAGCGCAACTGGCGTGGGACCAGCGGAGCAGGACGTTCAGCCGCGAGGTTATAAATATCGGGACGCGCCTGACGCCCGATTTCGATGACATCTTCAAACCCCACAGTCGTAATCAGCGCCGTGCGAGCGCCTTTGCGCTCCAGCAAAGTATTGGTCGCCACCGTTGTTCCATGCACGATTTCGAGCTTTACATTTTCAGTTCTCAACTCATTGAAAATTCGCTCCATGCCGATCAGGATTGCCTGGGCAGGACGAGTTGGCGTCGAAGGAACCTTGAACGAAATAATTTTGTCGTTCAAAATGGCGATAAAGTCGGTAAAGGTGCCGCCTGTATCAACCCCGATGCGAAGATTTTCCCGTTCACTTTTAGCCTTAATTTTCATGGCAGAAAAAATTGAAAAATAATGAAACCTGACCGCGCACCCGGCGTTTGCTATTTTGTTGCTCAAGTTATTTGCTAACAGCTCAAAGAATATTTATTTGCATTTATGAGCTTTACTTTTTTTGCTGCTTCTCACAACCCGGCAGCATTACTTCAACCAAAGACCGAAGCTTGAAGCAAGGTCTTAACTATTTTTTTACTGATGTGCCCCATCAGTTATTTCAAACAATCATTTTTGTCGAATAGCCGGAAATGCTGCTGACAATCATTGCCGCATTTCCAAAACTCGAACCGATCACACATAAGGAGAATTTAGAATGAAATTCAATACCCTCAAAACTTTAACCATCGCTTTCTGCTTAATTATCACTGCTGTTGCTGCCCAGGCGCAGGACAAGAAAAAGGGCGAAACCATCGTCACCGCACCAAAACTTGTCATCGCCAAACTCAAGGTGAGCGAAGGTGAAGCAGTTGATGTGCGCGGCAAAGTCACCTTTACGCTGACCTCTGCAAATTCTGACAGCTCGCTCGCGGGAACGATCAGTTATGCTTTACCTGAAGATGTCCGTCAGAAAATTGCCCAAATCAGCGGCAAACCGCTGGCCCAGGTTCCGGCAACCGTAACCCAGGCCGATGTCGTCGGAGAGTTCCAGAAATTGACCGAATGTCCCGTTGTCCACATTGAATTCAAACCAATGGATTTAATGGTTGCCGGTGCTAAAGTTCACTTTAACCGCTTTGCCGTCGACATTAGCGAGAACGGAAAAGAAATCAATTTGATGGTTTGCACGATTGCCCGACAGATCACCAAAGCAATGCCCTATCGTGGACCTGTCCGCCGTATTAATCAGATCATCAATGGCGAAGAAAGCCAACAATAGTTCGCAAATATCCTTTTACGTTAATCAGTTATGGCAGGTGAACAAGCAACGAAACAGTCAGCGAAGTTTGTTCACCTGCATTTTCATATTCGCACGATGTCTCGGGTTATGCTAGGCTATGGCTTGGAAGCGAGGTTGTAAGTCATTGATTTTACGTCACCTAATCCTGATTCTGACAGTGCTGACCGTGGCGAATGTCCAAACGCTGCAAGGCCAAATAACGGGGCCGACCAAAACACCTGCCAAACACGAAGAGATTTCAATCCTGCCACCTGAGTTAACCGGGGAAATACAGAAAGTAAGCGGTGAATTTCGCCTTAAAGTTGCCAATAACGATCCCACCCGAACATTTCAGGGACAAGCCAATATCAGCTTTGGCAATGCGCAGGAACAAGTCGAGTCAGTGAAAGCCAATGTGGTTTTAGCGCCGATGGAAACCGCGATAATTTTGCTTTATTCAATGCGCACGGTGGGCGATTCTTACACGTTAGTGCTCACTGACAACGCTACGGGTGGAGTAGTCTTTCACAAAATCGCGCCCGTCAAAGTGATTACGGATGCAGCCCTGACAGAAGCGCCGCCCAAACCTATTAACACCATTCCGATTAAATCTGAAAATAGCGTAAACCTGAAAATCAAGCTGCGCCTGGCTGGTGGAGCAAGTGAGACTGATCCTTACTTGTTAGCCTTTGAGATGACCACCACGACACAGGTCACAAATGCCGTATTGCACGTCAAGGCAAAAGGACTGGACGAATCGCGCCCGGTTAATTTTAATGGCAAACTAAATATTGAGATTAAATTGCCGGACGAATTAGAAGTGCAGAAAATCAATTACACCGTGATTGGCTCAAAAGGGGAAATGCTGGCGCGTAACGAAGCCGACATCTCACAACTGATGACCGCAGATGCTGTCAACATTGATGAAATGAAATTTGACAAGCCGGCGTATAAAGCCGGAGAGACTGCTAAATTAACAGTCAAATTTGTCGGGGGAACTCCTGAAGGCGTGCGCATTGAAATAAACGTCAAAGACTCCACAGGTAAGATTATTTTTCGTGATGTAAAAAAAGAGAAACCCCAGGGTGATCTTCCGGTGCAAAATTTTTCAATTTTAATCCCCAAAGATGTAAAAGAAGCGCTCACGATTGAAATAAAAGTCTTTGAAGGCGACTCCAACACAATTCTGGACTCGTCAATTAAAGACCTGGCTATCATCGAAAATTAACGCATTCCCTCCTTTTCCTCTCAATACCATCGAATTGCCACTTATATTTTTGTCCTGGCTAAGGTAAACTAATAAATTATTGGAGTCCTCATAAAATTGCTCTTTATATTCAATCCCTAATTACTAAAGATTGAACTCTCAGGAAATTATTATTTATGTTGAATGCTATCGGAATGGTCAAACAATTACGCCCAGGGGACGATGTTGATACACGTTGTGGGAAATGCAAGGATATTAGAAGTCACGTCATTATTGCGGTGGGGGCGAAAGGTCAGGTGGAACGCGTCAGATGCCTCACCTGCAAGGGCGAACACAATTTTCGTGCGCCTGCCAAAGAACCCAGAAAATCCTCATCCAGTGCCGCTGGTCGAACTGGTAGCTCAAGGGCTGAAGTAGTGCCGACTGGCCCAATTAAAGGTTACTCGCCGCAGGAAAGTTTCCGGGCTGGCGACCAGGTTTCACATCCAACCTTCGGAATCGGAATGGTGACAGATGTGCGCGAAAAGAAAATTGATGTGAAATTTGGGCGCGAATTAAAAATTCTGATTCATGCCGGATACAGAAGCTCATAGACTGGTTAGCGGTCAAATCATCCTTTAAAAAAAGCGCTGAACAAAAATTCCTTTGCGGCTGTCAAAGCCTTACCGCGATGACTGCGAGCGCTTTTTTCTGCCGGCGTTAATTCAGCAAAAGTTCGTTGCAATTCCTGGTCCTCGAAAATTGGATCATAGCCAAACCCACCGCTGCCACACGGCTCCAAGGTAATTAGCCCGTCGGCAATTCCTGTAAAAACCCGAGTCGCAATTCCCTGTTTGAATTTGCCTGTTAAGGCCAGACTACAAACAAACCTGGCAGTTCGCCTTTCCTTCGGGACTTCATAAAGCTCAGCTAATATTTTCACGACTCGTTCAGCATCGGTCGCATTTTCACCAGCAAAGCGGGCTGAATAAACTCCCGGCGCTCCATGCAGAGCAGCAATTTCCAAACCTGAATCATCTGCCAGTGACAGCAAGCCGGTTTGCGCAAAATAATACTCTGACTTGATGATGGCATTCTCCGTGAAAGTTTTTCCGGTTTCCTCAACTACGGGCGGGATTTCAGTCAGGTCAGGCAACCCAATAATTTCATATTGTAAGCCTTCCAATAGGGCTGAGATTTCTCTGACCTTGCCCGGATTGGTTGTCGCGATCAATAATTTTCGCATAGACACAAAAGCCACAGAAAATAAATTAAAAGTACCATTTCAATTTATTTTCTGTGGCTCATTTAAGCTTAGAGAAGGCCGCCGTCTTTGACTTTCTCTTCGCCGTTTTTCATTTCCATCGTAATGCGACGTTTTTTCACATAAGCAATATTGCCCAGATGTGAAGCCACTGCCGAACGATGACCATCAACGACGTTTGAGTTCGGAGTCTTCTTCGTTTGCATACAATCAATAAAATTCTTCACGTGATCCAGCACCATATCGCCAGTCACTTTGACCGTCACCGGATCGCCCGGCGTTGATCCGGCAGGCGCATTCTTTGGCAAACCTTTGGGCGTGAAAGTATAGCTGTCACGGTCAATGTACAAGTTACCATTGGTCCCCATAAATTCAATGCCGTAGCCTTTACCGCCCGGCACTAAAGTCGCTTCAAATGTTGCCGTCCATTCTTTCGCATATTCCAGCGCGACCGAAATTGTATCGGGCGCAGTTCGTCCATCTTTGTATTGATAAACGCCGCCCGATGCCGTTGCAACAGACGGAGAATCATCATTCATAAACCAATGCACCACATCAATCCAATGGGTAAACAAATCAGTAATTTGTCCGCCGCCAAAATCCAAATACGCACGCCAGTTATAAAATTGGTGCGCATCAAATTCACGAAATTTTACGCGTCCTAAAAACTTTTTCCAATCAAGCCCGACGGGTAAAGTTTTGAATTTCGGTTGCCGCAAATGATAAGTGTTGCCGTGCCACCAGGTTCTGACCAGAGTCACTTTGCCAATCGCTTCATTGTCAAAATAATCGCGTTTGGCTTGTTGATAGTGCGAGCCGCTGCGTTGTTGCAACCCGACCTGGAAAACTGTTTTGTACTTATTGACCGCTTTGATGATGTCGAGACCTTCTTCAACCGTGTAGGTCAAAGGCTTTTCGCAATAAACCGATTTGCCTTTTTCACAGGCATCAATCGCCATCTGTGCATGCCAGTGATCCGGGGTCGCAATCAACACAGCATCAATATCTTTGGCGTCCAAAAGCTTGCGATAATCAGGAATGATTTTCGCTTTGGCGCCGGTCATGGCATTGGCTTTGTTGGCGTATTCATCATACGCATCACAGAGAGCCACGACTTCGACGCCTTCGACCTTCTGGAATTTAGACATCACATCCTGACCACGATTATTGGTCCCAATCACACCCAGCCGGATGCGATCATTTGCGCCTAAAACATTCGTCCAATTCGCAGCCGTAAGGGTCAATCCGGCCCCGGCAGCCACGCGTGCCGAAGTCGAAATAAATTCACGACGAGTTTTTGGTTCATTCATTTTTTTCATTTCCCTTCCCTGTATATGTTTATGGTTATTGCCACCAGGCAAGCTTATCTCTTTGCAATCACTAAAGTAAACCTGGCGGAAAGATCAAAATCCAGTTCATCCCGTTCACGATCAATGATCCGGGCTAGCGCCTGGCGCACGGCGGCTTCTTCTTCTTCACTACTCAAAATCGCCATCCAGTGCGGCAAAAAAACTGTTTGGAATAAGGGCGAAGTGAGAAATTCATCGGCATCGGCAAAATCGTATTGTTGCTTGCGCGTTTTCGTTTCAAGGCGTCTGAATCCGGCAGCTTTGGTCAAAGCCTCAATTTGATCAATCGTTAATCGTTCATTGATGAAATCTTCAATTTGTGGAGTGTATTCCTCTAAGCCCAGTTCGTACAATGCTTCCCAGTAAAGTGAATAAATTTCATCAAAGCTGCCACGCGTGGCAAGCTTCAAAATCACCGTGGCATCATACTTTGCAACGCGCCGCAATTCCGCCAATATTTCATCCAGGCGTTCCGTCAATTCAAGCGGTGCCAGCAACGACAAATCCGCCAGCACAAAATCAAAGTCGGCCTCTGCCAGCCCGGTATTTTCGAGCGTCCCCGACATGAATCTGACGTTCTCGACTTGTTTAATTTCCGCCTTGCCATTTGCCAGCAGTAATTTTTCTTCGTCTTCCTCGACGCCAATTATTTCTGCATCGGCGCCAAGTCGAAACGCCAAATCTATGGCGTACCCACCGGTGCCACAGCCGGCGTCCAGAATTCGTCCGCTCGTCGGCAGGACAATTTCTTCGTCCACAAACTGATCGAACAATTCGCGCCAACCTGGCACAATGTATAAATCGTACAAGTACGCCAATTCTTTTGGGTCTTTGGTGATAGATTGCAATGTCATATTTGTTGCATACTAGCGAATTTGATGCGCCAGCGGCAAGTCAGCACCTGAGAGGTTGACGAATTTTTAGAGCTATTGAATATTGCAATTGATCGTTTTTTTATTTGTAGAGAGGCAGGATAAAACTTTGGCAGGCGAAACACAAAATACTAATTGTCCAAGTTGTTCTCGTTCAGAAAGTAGATTATTGCACGATTTTGACGCCGCATTTGCTGGCTTCATCAATGCGAATATTCCTCATTGGGAAGCTGTTGATGGCCTTTGCCAAGCCTGCTTTGAATTATTTCGCGCCGCCCAAATCAGGCTCGAACAAACCAGCAAAAGAATTTTTCACGAGGGTAAATATAATATTCTCCCCACTCCATTGCGGGTCGGGGCCAGCGACAAATTCACCGGACGCGGAGTCACGATTGCCTTTCTCGACTCAGGCTTTTTTCCGCACCCTGATTTAATTCAACCAACGAATCGAATAATTCATTATGTCAACATCGCTAATCCTGATGCTGCCCGTGATGAATTTCACCAGCCGGATGTTTCAAGCTGGCACGGGATGATGACTTCGGTGGTAGCGGCAGGCAACGGGTTTCTTTCGGAGGGCATGTTTCGGGGTATTGCCTCAGAAGCAAACGTAGTGCTTGTCAAAGTCGGAACAGCTTCTCGCATTCATCACGCCGACATCACACATGGCCTGGAATGGGTCGTCAAAAATCGCGCAAAATTTAATATCAACATTGTGAATCTGAGCTGTGGCGGTGATTACGAAGCTTCATACCTGACTGACGAATTATCACAAACAGCCGAGTCCGCAGTCCGGGCTGGCCTGGTTGTCGTCTGCGCGGCAGGCAATTCCGGTCACGCGCAAAACCATCCCGTCCTGCCGCCAGCTTCCGCGCCATCGGTCATCACGGTGGGCGGAGTCAACGACCACAACACGCTGGAATTTGATGACAACGAACCCTTTCATTCTTCGTATGGCCCAACGATAGATGGCTTGCAAAAACCGGAAATTATTGCGCCGAGCATTTGGTTAGCGGCGCCTATTTTGCCAGGCACGCCGACTGCAGAAGAGGCGGAATTACTCTCCAAATTACATCACGCGCCGGATAGTGAGATCAGAGAAATCCTGAAAAATCATGCGAGAGTAAATGCCGAACTGGAGGCCGCCAGTGATTTGCCAATTTACCTGATTCGCCAGCTTATCAACGTCAAAACGCACGACACAAATATCATCAACGGTAATTATAAACACGTGGACGGAACGAGTTTCGCCGCGCCCATCGTTTCATCCGTCATCGCCCAAATGCTCGAAGCGAATCCCACCCTGACGCCGCAGCAGATCAAGCGAATCTTGATTGATACAGCACTGCGCCTGAAAAATATTGCAACGGATCGGCAGGGCTGGGGAATGATTATTCCAGCGCGGGCAGTTGAAAAAGCAATGATACGCTGAGGCATTAAAAATGTAGAGCAACCAGCCATGGTGGCGACAGTCGTTGCGCCAGCAAAGGCTAATCTATTACGCATTCGCAACCAGGGCTGATTGCGCGACATTCCGTAACGCAGTTAACTGAGCAACCTGAGCATTAGACCTTTATTTTCCGGCCTGAAACCTTTCGAATTTCTCGTTTGCTTTTGGTGAAATTTCTAACGTCTCAAATAAAAAAGTAGTTTGCGCGGTTTCACTCAAGCTGGTTAGCACTAAATCATATGTTTCGAAATTCTTCTTCCAGTGTTTTTTTGAAACAGACATTCAGCCTTGAGGTGAATATGTAATGGAAGACTGGCAACTACTCAGCAGTAGTAGTGAAAACCCCACTGTAATCAATATGATATTTCTTGTTGGGGCAAGTTTGATCATTTTCCAATGTAAATTACCTAACACCTCGTTCACCGGGCGTGGCCGTGTGGACATCAACAACAGATCACCTGACGGCCACGCTCCTGAGCAACAAATCCATAAACCCTTTATTTTCAGTAATACTATTCTTTGTTGCTTTATGTCATCCGCCCTGCTTTGGGGGCTGGGGCATTCCGGTGCAATGGATGTTAGGCACGGCTTGCAAAGGCTATCTCGCTTTTTCTTTTTTCATTTTCAATTCGGTCAAATATTCACTGAGAACAATCTCACGCGACGAAGTATTTCCGTTTTCTGTCTTGGCTTCAATGCTCACTTTTTCAAACCCTGCCTCAACCAGATCTTTGATTCCAGCTTCACCACGCTGACGAAGGAAGCCCTGTGATGCATCATCCACTGTCACCGTGGAATAATTGATATAGATACATTTTTTATTTTTGCGTGCAATGATACTAGCCATCCGATCTTGGGCTACTATTTCATCACGAAGGCTATCCATTAGACGGTAACGTGAATCTGGGAGAATGACTTTGGTTGCATTAGCGATGGTAGGTGGAGCCGCAGTATCTGGAACGCTTGCTACCCTGTTTGTCGACGTGGGTGATGTCTCAGTGATGAGCGTCAAGCCTCCCAAAAGGCCACCCAACAAAACAAGGGAAA
The DNA here is from genome assembly GCA_031371805.1 of Blastocatellia bacterium. Classification (GTDB taxonomy): domain Bacteria; phylum Acidobacteriota; class Blastocatellia; order RBC074; family RBC074; genus JAFDVL01. The sequence continues at coordinate 11,379 of JANMKB010000407.1, forward strand.
GAATACCGATTAGTATTTGCTTCGAGTTAAATTGTAGGTTTATTGAGAATCCCCTTCTGCTAAAGTAATTAGTTAGTCTATTTGTCCGCTTGCCAGCATTTTTCGTTATATGAATTTACTTTGTTTCTTTGTTTAGAGTGTCTAACATGTAATTATCCGTCCTAAATAGTGCGAAAGGTTGCAACATTTAGGACGGACACAAGCTTAAGCTAGATTTCAAAAAATTAAAGAGGCTTAGTGGTATAGGTAACCATTGCTGCCCTTATTCACCCTTTTGAGAATGATCCGTCGCACGATAATGCTCAGCTAATAAATCCCGGCCCCAGTCGCCATTAAAGTCGCGCCAGACGGAATGAATGTGATTAGCATTGTTCTGTGTGTTGTCATACTCAATCAAAAATGAGGGAGCCTGGATGCGGTAATAATGTCCCTGCAATTTTCCGGCTACGGATGGCGCAGCGGCTTTATTCCCCAAATCACGTGCATCCAGGGTGTAAGTTTTATCTGTCCGCTCAATTGGCCCCGACCACGCAAAATAGATTTCATCTTTTTTGGCAGATTTGAATTTTGCGCGGCGTGCGGCGGCTACGTCATCGGTAACGTTGCCCAGATATTCTTCCACGATCTTTTCCAGCATCGCCAATTGTTTGCTATTAAGGGCACTCGCCTTGATGCCGACTTTATCCAGCGGCTTAGCGTCTTTTTGATTCATGGTAATTATATCGCTGGGAGCCTTCTCGTCATAAATCGCCACCTTGCGCTGTTTGTCATCCAGGGCCTTAATTAAAGCCCGTCCCAAATCTTCTTCCGCGCCTAAAACGCGCAAACCTTTTTGCGGGACATCGGCCAGGACTTCTGCCGGATTTGTCCCATAAAATGACGGCGCATCAATCACAATTTTACCTTTGGCGACAGTGAAATTTTGCGAGACGTGATGGCCCTCAAAGCGCCAGCCCCAATCGCCATTTTTTGCCGGATCGCCAAACACGGTAAAGAAATAAAGCTCAGGATCACGCGGGAAGCGGCGGGCGGGGCCTTCGATCTGCGCCAGTACAGGCTCCAAACCCATAATCGAAGTAGCCTTGCTATAACCGCGCTGACTGAGAGAAGTTTTCAATAACTCCATCGCCAGTTTGCGCTGCGCCTCGGTCATTTCCTTGAGCGGTAATCCTTTGCGCGGGACAGGCGTAAAATTCCAGGTAAAACGCTGCTCATCGGTCAGGCTGTAAGTGGCGGTAGCTTTTTGTTCAGGCGTTAGTGAAGCCAGAAAACTTTGGGCAGCCTTTGACATTGCTTCGGCGGATTTGGCTTTTTCACGGCCATCAACTATTACGCCAACGAATAACGTAACGAGGATTACCAGGAAAGCAATTAGCGTAGCAGGTGCAAATCGGGACTTGATTTTCATAATTAACCTTTTGTTTTTTGTTTATCGAACGAGGAGAAACTTAAGTGGCAAAGTGTAGCAGACAAGCACAACTTTAGACCAGTGTCAGCCTGTCAGAACACAAAGTTTGTTGTTAGCCCTGATAATCAGACTAAAGCCTGATTAAGCTTTGCGACGCGGCTGACTGATAAAGTGCTTCGACAACTTCCAGCGAGGTTCGGCCCTCGGCTCCGTTGACAACCGGTTCGCGGTTTTCGAGCACAGCCTGCATCATGTCCTCAATCTGACGGCGATGACCTTCGGTGGCGATGGCAGCGGGGTTATTTGACCCGTCCGTGAGGTGTTCGCTTGCCGCCTGAGCGGATTCTTCGCCTCCGATTGACCACGTACTGATCGAATCTCCATCCAGAATAATTGTTCCTTTTTCACCGGAAATCTCAATCCGTCGTTTGAAGCCCGGTGCGATGGAGGTTGCCGCCACCACGACGCCAAGCGCCCCATTTTTAAAGCGCAAATTTCCAACCAGCGTATCCTCGGCTTCGATGTGCGGGTAACGCAAATGATCCTGCATGGCGAAAAGGGAAGCAACCGGCCCCATAATCCAGCGCAGCAAATCAATCGTATGGATGGCCTGATTGAGCAGCGCACCGCCGCCATCAAGTTGCATCGTTCCGTGCCAGGAACCTGCGCCGTAATATTCCGGGGCGCGATACCATTTCACATACGCATCCCCCAGAAATATTTTCCCAAGTCGGCCTGCGGCTACGGCCTCTTTAATTTTTTGGACGGGAGCTAAAAACCGGGATTGAAAAATTACACCTAATTTCACGTTCGCTTTGTGGCAGTCAGCAATCAAAGCATCTGCCCGTGTCAGATTAATTTCAAGCGGCTTTTCAACCAGCACGTGTTTGCCGGCGGCGGCGGCAAGCTGACCGTGATCCAAATGCAAGCCGCTTGGGGTACAAATATTCACGATTTGCAATTCGGGATGGGCTAAAAATTTAGCATAGTCAGTGTAAGCAGTGGCGTTATGCTGCACGGCTAAGGCCTGTGCATGTGCTTCATTTCTGCCCCACACAGCGACCAGTTTTGCATTGGGAATTAAGCTGATAGCTTCTGCATGAACTTTGCCAATCATTCCTGCGCCGACGATGCCAAAACCAATTTGTTGCGTCATATTCTTTATCAAAATCCTTTATTTTTATCTGATGTGTTGCAAGCCTGAACAGTGAAAGTTTGCCTCGCAACTTGTGAAAAGCAGATTATCGCATTAGATTATTGACTTAACGAAGAGTTCTGCTTTATTCACAAAAAATTTATGCCAATAAAAATTAATGGATTTCATCACGCAGGTTTTTTGGTGACTGATATTGAGCGTGCTGCGGCTTTTTACGAAGAGGTTTTCGGGCTGCAAAATTTGGTGCGCCCGGATTTCGGTTTTCCTGGTCGCTGGTATGATTTGCACAATGGCAATCAGTTACATTTGATGAGTCTGGAAAATATGCCGGATCATCAAACCGATGATCCAAAATTTGATCGCCATATCGCGATTACTGTTCCTGATATTGAGCAGACCGCAGATGAACTCGAAAAGATGGGAGTTGAATTTGCCCGGGGGCAACGGTCGCGGTGGTGCAGCGCAACTTTTTGTCCGCGACCCCGATGGCAACATGATCGAATTGCGGCAGTAACAGCGATGTTTGAATAAGCCTTATAAATTTATGCCGACCACCTCAGACATCCTCAAACGTATCACTCCCGGTCGAAAAATCGCCGGAGTTTGTGCTGTTTTTTTGCCGCTCAATGCAGAAGATAAAATTGATCTGAACAGCTTCATGCGATTGCTGAATCAGGTCATACTTTCAGACTTAACGCCAGCTATTAATCTGGACAGCGGCTTTATTAATCATCTTACTTATCAGGAAAAATCTGATGTTTTGCTTTGTGCTCATGAAGTTCTGAGCAATAAACCGTTTTTTGCCGGAGCTACAATCGAAGGCGAAATCGGTGACGCGATAACGCTGTATTCACGCGAAGCAGAAATTATTCAAAAACATGGTGGTACACCGATCCTCCTGCAATCTTCGGCACTACAGGGCAAGCCGGATCGCGTAATTGTTGAGATATACAAACAAATTGCGGCAAACTGTGAATCTGTCATAGCAGCAGAATCAGGCCAGATGTTTGCTCCTTACGGGCAAATTTATTCGCTGGGACTCGTCGAAGACTTGATGCAAATTCCACAACTTGCAGGCTTACATCACGCATCCTTACGGCGTGATCTGGAATGGATGAGACTGGACTTACGAGATCGTGTCCGCCCTGATTTTAAAATTTATACGGGCAATGAATTAGCCCTTGATATGGTGATGTACGGCAGTGATTATCTGTTGGGATTACCGATTTTTGCCCCGGAGTTATTTTCTATTCGGGATGCACATTGGGCTAATAATGATCCGGCTTTTTTTGAGTTGAATGACAAATTACAAGCATTGGGCAGCTTTGCATATCGTCATCCAGTGCCTGCTTACAAACATACCACAGCTCAATTTCTGAAGCTGATCGGAGCTATCGAAACTGACCATACACACCCCGATGATTTCCTGCGCACCATTTCTGATTGTGATGTGCTCCGGGGAATCGCAGAGAGATTAAATTTAATCAAATGACAAAACAGGATAACTTTCGCCGTGTCGCCGCACTAAAAACTGCTGAGGATTTTTCTACCTACCTTGCCAGTCTTGGCATTGAACTGAGCTTTGATCAGGAAATCATGAGCGGCGAAAAATCTCCGCTGGGGCAGGCTTATCAATTGGGTGATTTCACCATTGGCAATCGTTTCTGCCTTCTCCCGATGGAAGGCTGGGACGGTACAACTGATGGCAAGCCTTCGGATTTGACCATGCGCCGCTGGAAAAATTTCGGCGACAGTGGCGCGAAATTAATCTGGGGCGGCGAAGCGGTCGCAGTCCGCCCCGATGGTCGCGCCAATCCCAATCAACTATTATCCAACGAAGAAAACGCAGGCGCGTTATCAGACCTTCGCTCTGCACTACTTGCAGCGCATCAGGTTCGAAACGAGAAAACGGATGATTTGTTAATTGGTTTACAACTTACACATTCGGGCCGCTTCGCTCGACCACACAGCAAAAAACTGGAATCGCGGATTCTTTATCGCCACCCGATTCTGGATCGCAAATTTGGCATTGAATCTGACGCTGCGATTTTCAGCGACACAGAAATTGATGATTTAATTGGTGATTTTGTCGAAGCTGCGGTGCGGGCGCAGGCTGCGGGGTATTCTTTTGTAGACATCAAACATTGTCACGGCTACCTCGGTCACGAATTCCTAACCGCGAAATCACGCCCAGGAAATTATGGAGGAAGCTTTGCCAATCGCACCCGATTCTTACGCGAAATCGTCGCCGGAATTCGTCGCGATGCGCCGGGATTATTGCTTGGCGTGCGGCTCAGCGCCTTTGATTTTATTCCCTATCGCAAGGGCGAAGACCAGCGTGGCGAACCTGAAATATTTGACGGTGATTACAATTTTGCGTTTGGTGCGAACGCCAAAAACCCGCTCGAAATTGATCTCGCAGAAACATATCAATTCCTTACTTTGCTAACCGAACTAAAGATTAAATTAGTTTGTATTTCATCCGGCAGCCCTTATTACAATCCGCATATTCAACGCCCGGCCTTGTTCCCTCCGTCAGACGGTTATCTGCCACCGGAAGACCCGCTGGTCGGCGTGGCGCGGATGTTAAATGCCACGAGTGAAATCAAAGCGCAGTTCCCACAGCTTGCTATCGTTGGTTCAGGTTATAGTTATTTGCAGGAATGGCTGCCCAATGTCGCCCAATATTTTGTGCGGACAGGAAAAGTAGATTTTGCGGGACTGGGTCGTTTGGTTTTGTCTTATCATGATTTACCGGCTGATGTTTTGGCCGGGCGAGCGTTGCAAACGAAACGTCTCTGTCGTACTTTCAGCGACTGCACGACGGCCCCGCGCAATGGATTGGTTTCAGGCTGCTTTCCGCTTGATCCCGTTTATAAAACGCATCCCCACGCAGCAGAACTTAAAGCTTTTAAGCAACAACCAAAGTAGTAATAAATGAAGCCGCAGTTAAAAGTAGAACGAAATTCCAATCACGATCAGGTGGAGACGCCTTCAGCACCAGCACCGCAATCGGTAAAAGTTGACGGCAGCCTTTATTTCCGCATTATGCGGCGTTTCATCATGGGTTTTGCCAGGTTGTATTTTCGGATCGAATTCATCGGGTTCGAGAATATTCCAACCTCCGGCGGCTTCATCGTAGCACCAAATCATCAAAGTTTTTGCGATCCGTTCTGGGTCTCAATTCCCTTCCCGTATCCGCTTCGTTATATGACCTGGGATCGGTTTGTTTACATGCCGGTTCTAGGACATTTCATTCGCTCGCTCGGTGCGTTTCCCGTTGATATTAAGAAAGGTGATCGCACGGCTTTACGGCTTTCGCTGGAGCATATAAAAAATGGTGGACGGCTGATGGTTTTTCCTGAAGGCGGGAGAACGAAAGACGGCAAAACGATGCCCTTCAAACCTGGCGTTATTCGTTTAGCCCTGGATGCCAAAGCGCCAATTATCCCCGCAACAATTGTGGGCGGGTATGACGCCTACAACGCGCATCACCTGTTCCCGCGCCCGCGCAAAGTAAAAGTGGTTTACCATCCGCCAATTTATGTCCATTTGATCCAGACTGAAAAAGATATGAAGGATTTTCTGAGCGAGCAGGCGGCACATTTACAAGCCGTAGTAGCGTCAGCATTACGGCATTAAGGCATTGTAGATTTTTGCAAGCCATCACTTTCAATTTTCAACTCTCAACTTTCCACTCTTAGACAGCTTAAGAATTATCATGCACAGATTATCTGCACTGGAGTTGAAAATTGAAAGTGGCGAGTTGAGAGTCCGACGACAATTTAATAAACTCAAAGCGCGAGCAAACTCAATTCAAAAATATCGGCATTCCCGGCGGCGATCAATTTCAATGTTTTGTCATCCAGCGGTGCATCCAGACTAATCCTTGCGATGGCGGCTTCGGCTCCTGCAAAAACAATATTTTCCATTTCCTGCACGTTAATATTTACGGCCTTAATCTCGTTGAAAACATGCGCCAGCACACCGGGACGATCACGATGGCGAACGACTAATAAATGTGTCGCCGGAGTGCCTTCGGAAAGATTTACGACATTGGGAACTTTGCCTGTGTCGTTGAAAGTTTTGATGATCCGAACTGTTTCGGCGGCGATGGCTTCCTGCGCCTGACTGGTGGAAGCTCCAATGTGATGAGTGCCGTAAACATTGGGCAGTGTCACGATTTCATCAATAAACTCACCCGTTGTACTGTTCGGCTCATTGGCAAAAACATCAAGGCCGACGCGGATGCCTTTACTGGCTATTGCTGCTGCCAGCGCAACCTTATCTACAACTTCGGCGCGTGATGTATTAATAAAAATTGCCTTCTCTCGCATCACGTCAAACACATCTTGATTGATGACATTCTGGGTGTCAGGAGTCAGCGCCAGATGCACACTGAGAATATCGCAATCGTTGGCGACTTCGGCAATTGTCTGCCGAAATTCGATGCCCAGTTCGGCGGCTGTGGCGGGCGTCAAACTGCGCCCCCAACCAATCACATGCAAGCCAAAAGCCTGCGCCCGTGGAATCATTTCCAAACCAATTTGCCCGAGGCCAATCAAGCCAATCGTTTTGCCTTTTACTCCCTCCGCCTGGCTGTATTCGGCTTTATTCCATTTGCCATTTTGTAAATCAACGACGTTAGCAACGATGCGACGATCCAGCGCAAGAATCAAAGCAAAGGCTAATTCGGCTACGGCTACAGCATTTTTGCCAGGGCAATTTGAAACGAAAATTCCCAGCGCCGAGGCAGCTTTGACATCAATCGTGTTATAGCCTGCTCCTGCACGTACAACTAAACTCAGCCTGCCAGCGCTCAACATTTCGGCCGTGACTTTCGTTGAGCGGACAATTAACACATCGGCCTGAGAAGCGCGGATTGCCTCAACCAGGGCATCGTCTTTGAGACTGGTGTCGTGGATAATTTCGCATCCAAGCGCGACCAGGCCATTGATTCCACTAACTTCAAATTTATCGGCGATAAGGATTTTCATAAGCATTCAAACAAAAGATTTTTCATCCACGAAGGAACACCAGGGAACACGAAGAAGAAATCAGACAGGATTGACATGATGAACAGGATTTATGTGTGCAAAAAAAACAAGTTATCTTGTCAATACATGTAAATCCTGTCGAAAAAACCTTCGTGCTGCTTCGTGTAACTTTGTGGAAAACATTTTCCTGCAAACCATAATTATTTTCGTCTTTAAGATTACCAAAAATTATTTTCGTTATTTGACCGTGGATAACGCGGAAAAGCAAGTTGCGTTGGCTGCCACTTGACCGAACTGCCGCCGCCTCTTATAATCCGCTTTCGTTTTTGGGAGAGGATCAGCCACCGATAGTTTTTTTTCATTGTGGGGACGTGGCGGAATTGGTAGACGCGCGGGTCTCAAAAACCCGTTACCTTACGGTAGTGTGGGTTCGATTCCCACCATCCCCACCACTTAATTTACTCAAATAAAAATGTTCGACACGCGCAATAGCGAGCCTCCTGCTCGCTACGGCTCGCGGTACTGTACCTGGAATTGGAGGCATACTTTTGAGCTGGCAACCTGAAATTGATGAACTAAATCAGCGCCTTGCATTAGCCAAACAAATGGGCGGGGCGGCAAATGTTGCGCGACAACACAACAATGGAAGATTGACCGTGCGGGAACGTATTGATCATTTGCTTGACGCTGGAAGTTTCCATGAAACCGGTGCGCTGGCGGGCAAACCTGTTTACGAAGATGGGCAGCTTGTTTCTGTCACTCCATCGAATGTCGTTATTGGCACTGGTCGCATAGATGATCGTCGCGTCGTTATTTCCGGTGATGATTTCACTGTGCGCGGTGGTGCGGCGGATGGCTCGATTGGGTTCAAAGCAGTCTACGCGATGAAAATGGCGCGTGAATTTAAAATTCCTCTGGTTAATTTGATTGATGGCACGGGCGGCGGCGGCAGCGTGAAATCGCTCGAAACGATGCAGCGAACTTATGTGCCTTACGTGCCGGGTTGGGAAGAAGCGGTTGCTATGATGTCTGAGATTCCGGTGATTGCCGCGTGTTTAGGGCCAACCGCAGGACTCGGCGCGGTGCGTGTGGTGAATTCGCATTTTTCGGTGATGGTCAAAGGCGTCAGCCAATTATTTGTCGCAGGGCCGCCCGTTGTCGAACGTGGCACGGCTGAAAAAGTTACGAAAGAAGAATTGGGTGGCGCACACATTCACGCTCGTGGCAGCGGTTGCGTTGACAACGAAGTCGCAAGCGAAGAAGAGGCATTCACGCAAATTCGCAAATTTCTTTCGTACCTGCCATCTAACGTTTGGCAAATTCCAACGCGCTCAGAATTGCGCGATGATCCGCATCGCCGTGACGAAGAGTTGCTTTCGATTATTCCGCGTGATCGTCGTCGGACATACGACATTCGCAAAACCCTGAGCTTAATTCTCGACCACGATTCATTTTTTGAAATCAGCAAATTTTATGGCAAGCCTGTCGTCATTGGCTTTGCGCGACTCAATGGGTTTCCAGTTGGAATTTTAGCGAATGACCCAAAACACCTGGGCGGCAGTTTTGACGCCGCAGCTTGTGACAAAGCCACGCGATTTATTGATCTGTGTGACACGTTTCATGTGCCGATTGTAAATTTCACCGATCAGCCTGGATTTTTGATTGGCACGAAAGCCGAACGCGAAGGCACGGCGCGTTACGGGGCGCGACTGATGGCCGCAATTTATCAATCCACTGTACCCTGGGTAGCGATGATTTTGCGGCGCGTTTACGGTGTCGCCGGAGCCGCGCACGGCAAACATCACGGCTTGAATTTGCGCTACGCGTGGCCTTCGGGTGATTGGGGTTCGCTGCCGATTGAAGGCGGCGTGATGGCGGCATACAAACGCGACATCGAATCCTCGCCTGACCCCATTGCCCGACTGAAAGAAATCGAAGCAATGCTCAACGAATTGCGTTCGCCTTTTCGTACCGCAGAGGCTTTCGGCATTGAAGAAATTATTGATCCGCGAGATTCACGCCGGTTGTTGTGTACCTGGGTAAATTTAGCTTACGAAAATTTACCCTTGGAATTAGGGCGCAAACAACGCGGAATGCGGCCTTAGCCTGCGCTGTAAATGTCAGCTACTGAGTACCTGAAAACCCGGCACGAATTATTTACAGTAGCTTTTTTTTTATGTGGTTAGCCACAGTCGCTAAACGCGTTGATCCGCGCTGCTGACTGTTGCCCCGCACGTATTTTTTCTTTTCATCTGCAACGAAGATACCCACGATGACGGACGCAGGGGCGGACGGACTTTTCTTAAAAAATCACCAGGCTAATGAGGGCAAAACAAAAGCCTCGGCGCACATCAGGAAGATGAGGCTGTGACTTCGTTCGTCATTACATAATTTTACCAACCCGTGTCTTCTCAAAGGAGTGTTACTTATGGGTCGCCGCATGTTTTTCACCTTTCCAATCACGTTACTGCTAGCCTTATTTTGCCTGGTTTATCTGGCAATGGAGCGGCAGGAATTTTTGCTTGCGTATAAATAATTAGTTCGGTACGAATTGTGCTTAGGGAGTTAGCTCCTTATGTTATGGCTTAAAGCATTAATGTTACTGTTAGCGCTGCACACTAACAGCCCGACCAGAACGCCACGCTTCCAGGATTACCCCGCTGCAATGACGTGGCGCGGCAAAAATGCAAGATTATGGCTCCGAACATATAACGAAAAACTTTTTCTTACCCAGTTAACAACTGCCGCAAAAGAACCACCGGACTTTGCCGGACACTACAAAATCGCCGGCTGGGGATGTGGTTCAGTTTGTGCCAGTGGAGCATTGATTGATTTAAAAACAGGAACCATTCATCCGCTACCGTTTGCGGGAGAAGGACGCGGAGCCGCCTACTGGATTTTTACAGGCGGCCCGATGGAAGAGAAATACATTGAATATCGGCGAGATAGCCATCTTCTCATTATTCGACGAAATATTAATGGTAAGGAAACAACCTGGGAAACCATCTCTTACTATTTCGTATGGGATGGAAAGCGATTCAAACAAATCAAATAGGGGATAGATCAAAGTATCCAACATCCATTGCACCTGAGCGCGCACAACTGGTGCTTTGATTATCCACATGGCGGTTTCGTCCTCAGCCTTTCTGCCCATCAATCTTGCCCTGCGCCACTTCCATCATTGACAGTCCAAACAGCTTTTCCATATAGTGCTTGAACATTGATCTTAACTTGCGTCATTATTAAGCGGTTATGATGCAGGAAATTGATTATTCGCTTTTGCCGCCCTGTTGTGATTCGGGTTGCACCGTTTGCGTGAAGGATTATCCTGAGCTTTATTGGGCGGCAACTGTCGAAGAAAAACAGACAATGGCAATGTTGGAAGCAATCGAACAGGCCGAGTTGGAAGCGGCTGAATTTGAGAATTAATAAATCATCAGGAGTTTACATGGACGAGCAAAGAAAGAACGAACTGGCCGACATCATCGGCTCGCTGGAAGCCAGACATAAACATTATTCACAGGTGGCGGAACGCGCCAATGCAGAAGAGATGTCACGCGCTTTTCGGAGCGCCTACAACGATTTTGATTACGCCGTGCAAATTTTGCGCGCCGTCCGCGACGAGCGCGGTTTTGAAGAGGAAGAAGAGGAAGAGGAAGAAAGCTGATTTTCCCGCAGCCACGAATTAAGTGATTCGTGGCTTTTTGATTTTCGATCCCGTCACGCGCAAACAATTTCCGCATTCGCGCATCCCAAACATTCCGAGCATTAACGAAGGAGACTTACATGGCAGCCCCTAAATCTGTGGTCAGTCAGGAAACTCATCAGCCCTACGTTCCGGCGTCAACGGTTTTACCCGAATTTTCGTTACGCGCCGTTCTGCTGGGCATTTTCTTCGGCCTTGTCTTTGGCGCTTCAACCGTTTACCTCGGACTCAAAGTCGGCCTGACTGTGAGCGCCTCAATCCCCATCGCAGTGCTTTCCATCACGATTCTGCGCCTGCTGGGTCGCGCCTCCATCCTCGAAAATAACATCGTCCAAACCACTGGTTCGGCGGCTGAGTCCATTGCCGCCGGCATCGTCTTTACGATTCCGGCGTTGTTGATTCTGGGACTTGATCTGGACTTAATCCAAACAGCCATCGTTGGTGCGGCTGGCGGTTTGCTCGGCGTCCTGCTGATGATTCCGTTGCGTCGTTCTTTGATCGTCAAAGAACATGGCAACCTCCCCTATCCTGAAGGAACCGCCTGTGCAGAAGTTCTGGTAGCGGGTGAAAAGGGCGGCAGCGATGCGAAGACAGTATTCATGGGCTTTGGCGTCGCTTTCGTATACAAATTTTTGATGACAGCGCTGTTATTCTGGAAAGAAGTTCCGTCAAAAATTCTGACCTGGTATAAGGGCGCTCGCGTCGCCGCCGAAATCTCACCAGAATTGCTGGGAGACGGGTACATCATCGGGCCGCGCATCGCTTCGTATATGTTTGGCGGCGGAATAATTTCGGCGCTGATTTTAGTGCCAACCGTCAAATTTTTCGGCGCCGGATTAACGACCAACATCTTCCCTGCTCCGGCGGGCGAATTGATTGCGAATATGAGCGCGGGTCAGGTGTTTGACCGTTATGTGCGTTATATGGCGGCAGGCGCGGTCGCCGCCGGAGGCATCATCAGTTTGGTGCGCTCCTTGCCAACAATTATTGAAGCCTTCAAATCAGGCTTGAAAGATTTCACGGGCGGCGGCGCAACAAGCAGCACAGCCCGCACCGAAAGAGATTTGCCGATTTCAGTCACCATCGGCGGAATTCTATTATTGCTGGTGGCATTAATTTTTATGCCCAAAATTGAGGTTGACTGGATTTCAGCAATTTTAATTCTGGTGTTTGGATTTTTCTTTGTGACAGTGTCATCGCGGATTTGCGGGACTATCGGTTCCAGTTCAAATCCGATTTCCGGCATGACGATTGCCACGCTGCTTTTTACTTCACTGATCTTTTTGCTGCTCGGCAGAGTCGGCCCCGAACAACGCGTCATCGCCCTAACCGTCGGTGCGATAGTTTGCGTTGCCGCCGCGAATGCAGGCAATACTTCGCAGGATTTGAAGACAGGTTTTTTAGTCGGCGCAACTCCGAAATGGCAACAAATTGGTTTGCTGATTGGGGCGCTGACTTCGGCGATGGTCGTCGGCTTGACACTCAACTGGCTCAACAACGAAGCCATCAATTTGATCCCGGTCAATTATCCGGCCTTTACCGCTCCGGCTAATCAGGTCGCAGAGGATTGGACAAGTAAACCCGCCGTGCAGGATGGCAAGAATTACAAGACCGCGCGCTTCATTGTCGAAACTGATGCCGGCGACGGCAAAACAAAAATTCCTGCCGGAAAATATTTAGTCGGACAGGATGGAAAATTACACTACCTGGTAAATCCCGGCGTCGGTGGCATCAAGCAGGGTGTGCGCAAAGTTGAACTGAGCGACTTGCCAACCTTAAAAGCCGGAGAAAATGCCAAAGCCATCGGACAGATGCGCGGGATGGATGACAACATTTATGACCGCGTCATTGCCAGCCAGAGTGGCAAAGATTACCTCGTTGATTCAAGCGGTAAACCTAACTTTGAGGTAGTCGAAGTCACCAACAAACTGGATGCTCCCAAAGCCGCGTTGATGGGCGTTCTGGTTGACGGAGTGCTGACACAACGGCTGCCCTGGTCATTGATTTTAATCGGTGCGATGATTTCGATTGTGTTGGAAATTATCGGCGTCTCCGCGTTGCCTGTCGCCGTCGGAATTTATCTGCCCATTTCAACTTCGGCTACGATATTTACTGGTGGCTTAGTTCGTTCACTGGTGAACTATTTACGCCGCGATGAAGGGGAGGGAAGCTTAGTTGCAGAAGAAACCGGCAGCGGCGTGTTGCTGAGTTCAGGCCTGATCGCAGGCGGCGCCATTGGCGGCCTGGTCGCTTCGTTTGGACGCGCCATTGCCGGAGGTGAAGAAAAGCTTGGCATCGGCGCCAAGTGGTTTCTCAGCACCAGTTCCTGGTCGAATACCGTCGCCTTAATTATTTTCGGCGCACTGGTTGGATTTTTGATTTCCGTAGCGTGTAAAAAATCCAGTGCATGAGGCGTTAGTTTCGTGTTCGGAGTTTTGTGTTTCGAGAGAACCCGTGAATAGCTTTTCCTCGAAACCCAAAACCCGAACCCCGAAACTATTCTTGACGCCCAATGAAGACAGGCATAAACTCCGCTCCGTTACCTCAAATTCGTTCAGCCTGAACTTCGATCTCAAACGATTGAGCTTTGTGGATGCTGCCGTGAGCAATGGCGCAGCATTGCAGGCCAATAAATCACAAGCGGCGAACGGACAGGTCGGCTTTGCGCTCGCCTTGCCTGCAGGACAACAGCTTGCGGCAGGGACGCGCACGTTGCTCACCTTGCGCTTCATTCCGAATGGCGGGGATGGTGATGTCGTCACGGACATCAGCTTCAGCGATCAATTGCTCACACGCGAAATCGTAGATGCGTTTGCGACTCCGCTTGCGCAAGTAAGTTACGTTGGCGGTTTCGTAAACATTAGCGGGAAAGCCGTCGCTACGGTGTCGGCGGCGAGTTATGTGGGCGGTGAATTGGCGGCGGACTCTATTATCTCAGCCTTTGGTTCGCAATTGGCGGCGTTCACGCAACCTGCGGCAACCTTGCCCTTGCCGATCTCGCTCGGCGGTTCGCAAGTCGTCGTGCGCGACAGCAAGGGCGTCGAGCGATTCGCGCCGTTGTTTTATGTTTCTCCCGGTCAAATCAATTTCCAGATTCCAAAAGACACGGCGGAAGGCTTGGCAACTTTGACGATTTTTAGCGGTGCGGGAACCACTTCAACCGGAATCATGTCCATTGGCAAAGTTGCGCCTGCT
>JANMKB010000418.1:0-4522 GCA_031371805.1 Blastocatellia bacterium
TTGTCCCCAGCGCCAGTTGGCAGAATCGTTGCCTAATTTTTGTTTCGTCTCCGTGACTGCCTGATCCAGGGTAGTGATTAAAATTCTGTCGCGCACCGCCCGCGAGCTATCACCAAACCAGCGTGGCGAAGCGTATTGCAACGCTTCAATTGTTTTCTCAAGGGAAATTCTTGCCGCAAATGAAGACCAGTATTTTTCCGGTACGTTCGGTTTGAAAACGGCTGGAGTTAATTTTGGCAACCACATTTCATAGAGTGCCGCCGCCGCTGAATTTTTATCAAGCACGCAATTCCAGGTTGTTAACAGGGAAACAAACGGTTGTAAATCGCTCGGCACGTTTTGCGCTTCGGCTAAAATTTTTGTGAGCTCACGCGCGGGCAGCGAAGTTTCGTCGTGTTGCAATTTTTGAAAATCTGCAATCGTGAATTTATTTTTCGCGGATAACAACACTTCATCAATGCGGTGAAAACGAAACGGCGAAGCCCATTCATAACCGAGTTCATATTTGTAATCTTTCGGCATGATGTTGTGATTCGCGGTCGCTACATAATGCTTCGCGGGATTGTAAGCTTGCGGCAATTTGGTGATTGGTAAGAAGCCCTGCCACTCATATTTTCCGCTCGCTCCCGGCACGGGCAATAATCCGTTCCAGCCTTTACGAATCGGCGTTTGCGCCGCTGCCATCCAGCCGATATTTCCGTCTACGTCAGCGTACACAAAATTCAACGAAGGAATTTTCCAGCGTTTGAGTGCGCCGTAAAATTGCTGCCAGTTTTGCGCACGATCCATTGAGAGCGAGGCGAGATAACCTGCGGAACCTGGCTCCTGCCCAACCCAGCGCAAAGCAAAGGCGCGATGCTTTTCTTTATCTTCATAAATCACGGGGCCGTGCTGTGTGAATTTCAAATCAACGATGACAGGCGGTTGATTTTTGACGTTGATCGTTTCGCGCTCGACGCGCATCTTCAGCCATTTGCCTTTGAATTTGTATTCGTTCGCGTTCGCGGGATTCGTCTCTTCGACGTACAAATCCTGCTGGTCAGTGCCAACAATCGTGAAGCCAAACCCGATTTTTTCGTTGTGTCCCGCCGCGACGCCAGGCAAAGCGGGTTCGCCTGCGCCAATCACGTTCCAGCCCGGCCCGACCAGATGCACAAGGTAGCGCAGGCTCGGCAGCACAATCGGGCGATGCGGATCGTTGGCGAGGAGCGGCTTTCCTGTCGCGCTCATTGTGCCATCCACGACCCAATTATTACTGCCTTCGTTTGGTTTGAAAGTCACATTCACGCTTGCCTGTGTTGCCGCCGCCAAAATTTTTTCGCTGATGTCTTCAAGATTTAATCCATCAGGGATTACTAATTTTGCCGGCGGATCCGTTTCGATTAATTCCTGCACCAAATCTTTCCCGACTGCTTTGACGAGTTGTGCGCGCAACACTTCCGTAGCGATGTTGCGCGTCATCACATACCCCGCCATCCGCGTCAGACAAACTTCAGGTGTCCACAATTCCGGCTTGATGCCTGTAAGCTGAAATTCAATTGGCAAGTGATCTTGATTGGCTTCGATGTACGCATTCACGCCGCGCACAAAGGCTGTGATGATTGCTTTGGCATCAGGCGCATAGCTTTCATACTCCACTTTCAGGTCGCCGCGATAGCGCAACAGCCGCGCAAATTTATCGCACTCGAGATAGCCAGTGCCAAGAATTTCTGCGAGCTTGCCTTCGCCTGTTCTGCGCCACAAATCCAGTTGCCAAAGGCGATCCTGCGCGGCGACAAAACCCTGTGCAAAAAATAAATCGTCCTGTGTCTCAGCGTAAATATGGGCGATGCCCCATTCATCACGCAGCACGTTCACAGGTTTGCTGAGGCCGCGAATTTTGATCGTGCCGTTGATTTGCGCGAGGACATTTTTGGCGCGTGACTGCAAATCCTGGCCGTGCAAAAATTGTGGGAAGAGCAGTAGGACGAGGAGGAACGCGATCCGCGGTAGCTGTGATAATTTCAGCATAAATTTGTTTTAGAGAATAAGATGAGTTTCCGATGATCGTCAGATTTACATTTCTTCAAGACTCAATTGTTGATAAAGCCAGGCTTTCGCTAAACCCCATTCTCGTTGGATTGTGCGGAGTGGAATCTTGGTGACTTCCGCCATATCACTTTCGCTCAGTCCGCCGAAAAATCGCAGTTCCACAATCTGACTTTTACGCGGATCAAAAGTTGCCAGGCGGCTCAGCGCTTCATCCAGTGCTAGGACATCTGTGGCGCGTTCTGTTCCCCTTTGTTCCACTGCTGTTAACGAAACCTGGACCGCGCCTGCGCCGTGTTTGAGGTCGTTCCGGCGGCGGGCGTGAGCTACCAGAATGCGGCGCATTACCTGCGCCGCCATGCCGAAAAAATGGGCGCGATTTTGCCATTGCACCTGATGGCTATCAATCAGGCGCAGGTACGCTTCGTTGACGAGATCGCTGGGCTGCAACGTATGACCGACACGTTCGTGACTGAGGTAGCGCCGAGCGAGCTGATGCAACTCCTGTTGTACGAGTGGAGCTAGTGCCGCTAATGCACCCTCATCGCCCTGGCTCCAGGCCAGAAGCAATTGGGTGACTTCCGGTTTTTCTGAAGTCAGCATCGGGTTTGCCTCAAGAAATAATTTGTGGTAGAAGCCGTAAATTTACCATAACCGCAGCGAAGCCAGAAGAGATGAAAAATTATTTTAAATGCATGGCGGGATTTAGCACTGAACTTCGCATGCACTAATGAGGGAAGTTGAAAATACGGCAGCGATGAAAGGTGAGTCAGGCGACAGCTTAAAACTCGGGGGAGAATATAAGTCATTGAAATTTACAGCCTGACTTCACTTTTCATTCCTGCTGTAAAGATGTCGAGAACAATATTTTTTGTTATTGCCTGAGCCTTGCAAAGCAATCGGGCAGGTCGAAGTTTGTTAATTCAAGAGGAGGAAGCATGAATCACATCGCAACTATTGAACCTATCGGCATGTTTGGTCTGCAAATTTTCACTTTGCTGATCGGCGGCTTTTCGTTGTTATTTTTGTTGTTTTGCCTCGGCTGTGCGGTGAGTGATCTTTTTTCCAAACTACGTGGACGGCAAAAGGCGAATGGGAAACAAAGCTGCCGCTCAAATAGAGGCGGGGGTGGTGATTTTTCGAGCAAGGCAGCGAAAATTTCTGCCGTCGTAGCTCGGCAAAGGGTGCTTGTCCGGTAATCATTTCATACAGCACCACATCTAAACTAAAGATATCTGTCTGCACATCCACCTGCCTGTTCAGGCGACATATAACGCGGCGTCCGCATCACCCTACCTGCTTCCGTGCTGTATTGCTGTCTGGGGTTTTGTTCTCGCGCAGATTCATGCGATTCGGCAATCCGAGCCAATCCAAAGTCCAAAATTTTCACCAGTCCATCAGGTCGCAGCATAATGTTTTCGAGCTTGATGTCACGATGCACGATGCCTGCGCGGTGCGCGGTGTCCAGTGCGTGGTGGATTGCAGGGCCATATCCAGGCTTCGTGCAGCGGCAATTTTCCGACGGACAGATGTTGCCGTAAGGTAAGACCTTCGATAAATTCAGTGGCAATGAAATGCAACGCGCCGCTCGCGCCAAAGCAAAGCTGGCACGCCTGCCTCACGTTTAGACTTCATCATCCTTGCGCCAGGCAACAACTTCTTCGTATGAGCCGATGCGTTTGACCTCCCCCTTAAATGCCTCAAATTTGCGTGCGACTTTTTCATCGTCCACGTGAGCGTCGCCGTCGGGGAAACCGCTCCAGCCCACATGCCAATAGAATTCATTTCTCACATCGTCACCTTCAAATGCGTTTTGCCGCTCCAGCAAGACGAGATCAGTTACCTGACCGACACGCGTTGGTCCTTTCTGCACCGCCGGAAAATATTCTTCGCGCATAAATTTCACGAACGCTTTGGTGCTTTTTTTCTTTGGAAGAGTGATTTGATAAATAATCATTTTGTTGCTCCTTATTGTTGATTGAATTTAGTAGTAGCCACGGAAGATTTAGCGAATTCGATATTGCAGCGGCGCATCTTCAATTCGGTGTTTTCTCCAGCTTTGTGTCCTCAAAGGTCGGCGGCATCATCAGTTCGCCTTCTTCAAAATAGATTTCTTTGTCGGCTTTGAGATTAAACTTCAAAGGTTGCTTCGGGTCAGCCGTTTGCATCAGTCCCGTAACTTGTTGTGCCTCTCTAACTCGCTCGCTCGCCTGATTGGATTTGCCCGGAATCGTAATCTCAATGCCGATGCCCAGTTCCGCGTCGGTAAAATTATGACCGTCAACTTTGACTGACAGAATTTGGTCAAAGTCCGGCGGCTTGCTGATGTAGTGGGCTAAGAAAATTTCCTGAGAACTGCCGAACAACAGATATTTCAAATCCGCAAGCCGGCTCGCATTCGGATTAAACTTTCTGTAGTGAACGATTCGACTGACTTTCACCTCGACATTCTCCAAACCGGCGACAACTTGACCGCCTTTCTCCAAATGTCCGC
>JANMKB010000425.1:0-6348 GCA_031371805.1 Blastocatellia bacterium
CCCGGCGCGTGATTGATCGCATCCGTAGTCATCCCGCGCAGGATGGCAATCTCATCCGCGACTTTTGGCAAATGCACTAACGCTTCGGACATTTCCGCGCCGGATTTTCCGTGCTTCGCAAACTTGAATTCCGAAGCGTACAGTCCTGCGTCCGACCGGATAAAAGCGTAGTTGATGCCTTTGACAAATTCCGGTGGCACAGGCTTGCCGTTGTATTTCTCAAGGCTCGGCTTGTAATCAAACATATCGAGTTGCGACGGCCCACCGGAATTAAAAAGGTAAATCACGCGTTTGGCCTTCGGTGCAAAATGCGGCATCTTTGGCGCAAGTGGATTTTTCGCTTGCGAAAACGCTTTGTCGTTGAGAAGCGAAGCCAGCGCAATTGCGCCTAAGCCGACGCCACATTCCTTGAAGAAGTGTCGGCGCGTGACCAGCGTTTTAAATTCGTGATTGATTTCGTTTTTGTAGTTCATAATTACTCCATAAGCGTTTATAACGCCGCTACTTGAACTAAAGTATTTTCCTGTTCACTCACTTGCACCGGGTTTCGCAAGGCACAGCCAAAAACATCCGACGAAATTTCAAAGACATCGCCGTCTTGGGCTGCAAATCCGCTCAGGCAACTCAGCACTGCTGCGCCGTAATAATGCACGTGAACATCCCCTGGCCTTCTAAAATTTGCGTACTTGAAATGGTGATGCTCCAGATTTGCAATCGTGTGTGACATATTGGCTTCACCGCTCAGCCAGTCGCTTGACCAGACCGTTTCGCTGTTACGCATAATTTTGGCGTGGCCTTCGATGTGATCGGGCAATGCGCCGATGAACAATTCTGGTCCAAAAGAACATTGACGCAATTTGGAATGCGCAAGGTACAAATAATTTTGCCGTTCCAATTTGTGATCGGAATATTCGTTGCCGAGCGCAAAGCCTACGCGCAAAGGTTCGCCGTGATCGCCAATCACATACAGCCCGACGATTTCGGATTCTTCGCCGCCATCTTCGGCATACGCAGGTAATTCAATCGGATGTTCCGGCGCGACGATGCACTGTCCATCGCCTTTATAAAACCATTCTGGCGCGACGCCGATTTCTCCATCAGCAGGCTTGCCACCTTCGAGTCCGAGCTTAAACATTTTCATTGAATCGCTCAGGTTTTCGGGATCAGCATTCAATTTCACATGCATCGCATCGCGTGATTGTGCGCTGCCTAAATGTGTCAGTCCCGTGCCTGTGACCAAACAATGCGCGGGATCAGGATGATCCAACGGCGGCAAAACTCGCTTATCAGCCAGCAAATTACCGTAGTCGAATGTTTCATCGCTCAGCCGTGCCGCAACAAAAGCCGCCAGCGTTGTCTTCGCGCGAAAAGCCGCTAGCGCAAGTTCGTGAACACTTGATGTATTGGTTAAAGTAGTGATGGTTTGCCAATCAGAATTAACGATTCCAACGCGGCGAGAATTTTGATTATCGAGAAATTGTATTAGGTTCATTATATATTTTCAGCCAGCTACTTTCTGCATACAAACGCTGTTTTCCACGCCAGCATACTGCCCATAATTTTCAATTTTTTCGTAGCCGCTTCTTTTGTAAAGTCGAATTGCTTCCGGCTGTTTCAGTCCTGTTTCAAGCACCGTAGTTGTAAATCCTGATTCACCTGCCCATGCTTCCAATTCCTTCAAAATTTTCTCGGCAATTCGTTGTCCGCGAAATTTGGGTTTGACGTACATTCGTTTGATTTCGGCGGTGTCGCCGGAATACGGTTTGAATGCGCCGCAACCGACAGGCTCGTTTGCGACGAAGGCTACAACGACGTTTTTGAGGTGATCAATTTTATTATATTGCGCATAAAATTCGTGTTCGTCGCCATCACGAATTTTCAAATCCTTGTCGAG
Organism: Blastocatellia bacterium; assembly: GCA_031371805.1. Classification (GTDB taxonomy): domain Bacteria; phylum Acidobacteriota; class Blastocatellia; order RBC074; family RBC074; genus JAFDVL01. Next base: position 1,895 of record JANMKB010000425.1, read on the forward strand.
CAAAACCACTAACGATTGAAAATCAGGATTGCTCGAATCTGTGCGTATGAGCTTCATTATTCTTTCGTAATTGTCTCGTCCATATTCAACAAAACCCGCGCCACCATTGTCCACGGCGCGAGTTCGTGCAAATCAATGCCGTCAGGCAAATTATTCACATCCATCGAAGTCACATAAACCGCCGAAGCCGTTTTGCCTTTGAATTCTGTCCGCTGCGAGTTTAATAATTTTAGGAATTCGCCAACTTCAAACGCATCCGGTTTGCGTCCCGTACAAAGTCGAAAGGCATACGCCAGCTTGTCCTGATCCGTCGCGCCGCCTTCCTTCCAGGTACGCAAGGCTAACCCCTGCGCGGCTTCCATAAATGTGACGTCATTCAACGTCGTCAACGCCTGCAACGGCGTATTCGATTTGACGCGGCGCGGACAGGAAAAATCTCCGTTCGGCGAATCGAAGACAGACAGACTCGGATACGGCACATTGCGCTTCCAGAACGTGTACATTCCGCGCCGATAACGGTCTTCGCTCTTGTCCGTAGGCCAGGGCAACTGTGCGCCATAACCCAGGCTCAATACACCATCAGGGATCGGAGGATAGACCGAAGGGCCGCCAATTTTCTGGCTGAGCAATCCGCCAGCGGAAAGTGCTACATCGCGGACAATTTCAGATTCGACACGCATCCGAGGTGCACGTGCCAGCCATTTATTGTATGGGTCTTTTTCCTGTAGCTCAGGCGTGATTTTGGAGGATTGGCGGTAAGTTGAAGATATGACGATCAGTTTGTGCAGGTGTTTCATAGACCAGGTGGTAGGTGATCGGTGGTCGGTAGTCGGACGAGTTCCCCCTTCGCCCTGTCGCCCTGTCGTCCCGTCCCTGAATTCAACCGCCAGCCAATCCAACAACTCAGGATGCGAAGGCAAATCACAGCGATTGCCAAAATCTTCGGGAGTCAAAACCAAACCCTGCCCGAAATATTGTTGCCACATTCGGTTGACGATAACGCGAGAAGTCAGCGGATTATTTTTATCTACAATCCATCGCGCTAAACCTAAGCGATTGCGTGGCGCGTCCTTTGGAAACGGATGCAAAAACGAAGGCGTGTTCGGTGTTACTTCATCGCCGGGATTTTTGTAATCGCCGCGCTTGAAGAGATGCGTAGTCCGTGCCTGTGAACGTTTCGTCAACGCTAACGTAATCGGGCCATAAGGCCAGTCCTTCATCAAATCATCAATTTTTTTATTGTCGTCCGCCCACTCCGCAACCGTCGTGCGATAGTAACTGAACAATTCATTTTGCTGTTCCGGTGTCCGCTTCGTTGCCTCAACTTCAAGTATTTTTCGGACGTGCATGGGGACAATATCAGCCGTCGGATTCGGATCAGTTGTGACTGAAATTTTGAAGCGTCCGATGTTCGGCTTGCCCCACGAAATAGACTCATCAAATTTTTCAGCCAGTTGAAAAACAAACGCTGTACCTTCGTCAAATCCGACAGGATTTTTTGTCGCAACCACGATGTTGCGCGATTGATTGCGCTTAATCGCCCCGAAATCATTGCTCCAATGCGTTTTCATGTTGCCGTCAATAATATTGCTGACAGGAAAATCCAGACGCGACATATCAGCAGTCGCGTTCGTGAGTCCTACTTTTTCGAGCGCGTCCGGTTTACTCATCGGAGCGGCTTCTGCAATGAATTCTGAAAAATATAAACTGCCATCTGCGGCGCGTCCCGGCCCACCACGCGGCAGGTTCGTATCGGCAATTAAATCAATCCGAAATCCGGTGATTCCCTTCACCTTCGTCTTTGCTTTGACGATATAATTATTTGCCGTCGCGTTGTCACCTTTCGCAATAAACGAACCGTCTTCCATCTTGTCAAACTTCACGCCAAACGCCGCGAAAATATTGGCGTCATCAATCGGCGTCCATTTGATTTGATTCTGTTTAGCCCTGGCCTCCCAACGCGCTACGAGGTCTTCAGGAGTCAGTCCAGTGCGGGTGCGCAACGACATTTCAACGTCGTGAATTTTGGCTAAAATCTCGGTGCGTTTCTTATTTACTTTTTCATCGGGAACTTCGATTTCAGGTTCATCATCGCTGTTGAGAAACGCAAAGAATTGATAATACTCGCGGTGTGGAATCGGATCGAATTTGTGCGTATGGCATTGGGCACACGCTACCGTTAAGCCAAGAAAAGCCTTGCCTGTCGCGTCTACGCGGTCAATCAGCCCTTCGGTTCTGAATTGCTCAGGGTCTACGCCGCCTTCTTCGTTCATCATCGAATTGCGCAAAAATCCCGTCGCTACTTTTTGATCCAGCGTAGGGTTTGGCAACAAATCTCCGGCGAGTTGTTCAATCGTAAATTGATCGAACGGCATATTTTGATTGAAGGCTTTGATGACATAATCACGATAAGGCCAGATCGAACGCGCACGATCTTTTTCGTAGCCGTTCGTGTCCGCGTAACGCGCTGCATCCAACCACCAACGCCCCCAGCGTTCGCCGTAATGTGGGCTGCTGAGCAAACGATCTACCACTTTTTCGTAGGCGTTCGGAGAATTGTCCCCGAGAAATTCATCAAGCTCTTTCGGAGTCGGTGGTAAACCAATTAAATCAAGGCTCACACGACGAAGCAGCGTCGCCTTGTCCGCTTCCGGCGAAGGCGCGAGTCCCTGTTTTTCAAGCATCGCAAACACGAAATTATCAATCGAATTTCGTGTCTTAAATTTTGTCGTCGGAACAGCCGGCCGAACGGGCTTGATAAACGACCAATGCTCATCAATTTTCACCGAAGCGGATTCAGGCCAAGCCGCGCCTTCGTCAACCCAGCGTTTGATTAAAGCAATTTGTTCGGGCTTCAAGGCTTCGCCGCCTATCGGCATTCTGGCTTCGCCACCTTCGCCCAGAATGCGATGCAGCAACCGCGAATCTTTGCTGTTGCCGGGGGAGATGACTTTCATCGCCACCTGCTTCGTATCAAGCCGCAAATAGCTCGAAGCCTTCGTCGCGCCGTGGCATTTGTCGCAATTGGCTTTGAAGATTGGTTGAATGTCGCGCACGAAATCCACCGTCTGTACGGCGTCAGTTTTCGCCTGCCAGAAAATTGTGCAAGCGACCGTCAAAATAATTGTCAGAGTTAAGATTCGCTTAGTCATGTCGTCCTCAAAGTTACCGAAGGAGAATTATGAAAATTCACGAAGGGGGATTGTAACAAGTCTGGTGCGAAAGTCACAAAGGGAAGCGATTGATGTAGCGCAATCCTGCTAAGGTTGCGACAGTGTTTGCAGAGCAGACGCTAATCTATGACATTATTCAAACGCGGGTCGAAGTTGTAGCCAAAATGGTGAAGGAGGAGCAGAGGAGCTTTTGCGAAGCGCAAAGGCTGTCGCAACCCTGGCAGAATTGCGCTACGCTAAATCTCTAGCCCGACTCACGCTAACATTTTCTTCATCACCACACCTGCCACATCCGTCAAACGAAAATCTCTGCCTTGAAATCTGTACGTTAATTTTTCGTGATCGAAGCCCAGTTGATGCAGCAGCGTCGCGTGTAGGTCATGCACGTGAACGCGATCTTCGACAGCATCAAATCCCAGCTCATCGGTCTTCCCAATTGTCACGCCGGATTTGATGCCACCGCCAGCAAACCACATTGAATAGGCTTTGTTGTGATGGTCGCGGCCTTTGAAATAATTATTTTCGGGTTCGTCCTGCACCATCGGAGTCCGTCCGAATTCCCCGCCCCAAATCACGATGGTATCGTCCAACAATCCGCGCTGCTTTAAATCTTTGATGAGCGCTGCCGAAGCCTGATCGGTCGCTTTCGCCTGCGATTTTACGCCGGGGACGACATCTTTGTGATGATCCCACGCTTCGTTGTAAAGCTGGACAAATCGTACACCACGTTCAATCAAGCGTCGCGCCAGCAGGCAATTATTTGCAAAAGAATTTTTCCCCGGTGTTGCACCGTAAAGCTCCAACGTCTCTTTTGATTCTTTGCTCAAGTCCATTAATTCCGGGCCGCTTTCCTGCATCCGGTACGCCATCTCAAACGAATTGATCCGCGTCGCAATTTCCGGGTCGCCGTCAATTTCCAGTTCGTGTTCATTGAGTTTTTTCAACACATCCAGCGTGCGCCGTTGCATCTCACGATTAATGCCACGTGGATTGGAAAGCGATAAAATTGGATCGCCGGATTTGCGAAAAGCTACGCCCTGATAAAAAGTTGGCAGGAAGCCGCTGCCCCAATTGGACGCGCCTCCGCTCGTGCCTCCGGCAGAAGAAAGCACTACGAACGCGGGGAGATTTTGCGCTTCGCTGCCCAAGCCGTATGTCACCCACGAACCAAAACTGGGGCGCCCGAATTGCACCGAACCAGTATTCATGAAAATTTGCGCCGGCGCGTGATTAATCGCGTCCGTAGCCATTGTTTTCACAATACAAATATCGTCTACGACC
>JANMKB010000455.1:0-16700 GCA_031371805.1 Blastocatellia bacterium
TTCAGGGTTGTCAACATATCCTCCAGCATCAGCTTGAGGCGGTGCAGCGCATCGCGTGAATGAGGGCTGCCAATGGTGGTTGGCAGGATAATTTGGGCGGCGGGTGGAGACGGAATTTCTTGGCCTGCCTGAATTGTCGGAGCAGATGCCATCACAGGTTCGAAATCCGCTGCCGTTGCATTTGGCGGCACGACTTTAAATCTGCCAGCGCCGCGACCTTCGCCTTGCAATTTTTTCTTGGCACCCGCAATTGTGAACCCTTCTTCATAAAGTAAACTCTTGATCCGCAGCGCCATCTCGACATCTTTACGACGATATGTCCGCTGACCGGCGCGATTTTTCTGTGGTTGCAGCATCGGGAATTCAGATTCCCAATACCGCAGAACATGCGCCTGCACGCCCACCAAATCACAGACCTCGCCTATTTTGAAGAAGAGTTTATCAGGAATAATTGTGACATCTTGTGTTGCAGTCAACATAACTGTTACCAAAATTCAGGGGCAGGACCGAATTTAAAAGTGCTTTTTCAAACTGCTTTCATGGTGCGAGAGGGACGAAAAACTAAGGCGCGTCGGTCAGGAAGCATGATGTCCTCGCCAGTCACCGGATTGCGTCCACGTCGGGAACGCCGCGCTATTACTTCCAGAGAACCAAAGCCAACAATATGAATATCCTCGCCTCGCAACAATCGTTCTTTTATTGTGTTGAAGATCAATTCCACGACTCGCAGGGCTTCCTGATTGGAGATGCCACCGTGTCGTTCGTATATTGCACGGGCTAAATCTGCTTTCTTCATCACCAGTCCCTCGCTGTAATTATTCGTGGAGGCAAGATGTTACGGCTTTTTAGCTCAACCTGTCAATGAAAGTTTTCCCGCGAAGTTCTTGTTCCCGAAAGAGTTGATCGAATTAACCTGGAATTAAATGAGAATTAACGCAGCAGCAATGTCTGGAACTCTTTGAAGAAATTGTATAGCTCCTATGCTTTTTTCTGGTCGTGCAATTAGCCTGCAACAGTGGCAATGACCTCGTCCAGCGTTTTGAGCGCAAAATCACATTGTCCACGATCAATTACCAGCGGCGGCGAAAGTCGAATCGTACTGACTCCGCAACCCAGCGTAATCAGTCCGCGCTTGAAGCATTCATTCTCGACATGGTGCAGCGCGTCAGGATGCGATTCTTTACTGTTTCGATCTCTCACCAGTTCAATCCCAATCATTAACCCTTTGCCACGCACGTCGCCGATGATCTGATGTTTATTCATCAAATCGCGCAAGCCGTCCATCAGATACGCGCCCATTTCTGCGGCGTTTTGTAACAGGCTTTCTTCAATCAATTCAATGGTAGCCAGGGAAGCAGCGATTGCTACCGGATTGCCGCCAAAAGTCGAAGCGTGCGCGCCTGGCATCCAGTTCATCAAATCAGAACGAGCAATCGTTGCACTCAAGGGCAAGCCGGAAGCGATGCCTTTTGCCGCTGCCATAATGTCCGGCACAAAATCGAAATGCTCCGAAGCGAACCATTTTCCGGTACGTCCGAAACCAGATTGCACTTCATCGGCAATGACTAAAATTCCGTAACGTTCGGCGATACTTTTTAGTGTTTGCAAAAATGAAGCGGGCGGCACGATGTATCCGCCTTCGCCCTGAATTGGTTCGACTACGATAGCGGCGCATTCTTCCGGTGGAACCGTCGTCTTAAATAAAACATCCTCAATTACGCGTGCGCAATGCGGGCCTTTGGATTCAAGTGCGCCGCACGTTTCCGGTGTTAAATTGTAAGGACAGCGAAAACAATTGGCATAGGGAATGTGCGTGACATCCAACGCCTGCCGACCAAAACCTGCGCGTTGACGAGCCTTGCTCGCAGTCAATGACAACGCGCCTAACGTGCGTCCGTGAAAGGCACCAAAGAACGCGATGAATTTTGAGCGTCGCGTCGCGTACATTGCCAGCTTGATTGCGCCTTCGACTGCTTCAGCGCCTGAGTTTCCAAAGTGAACTTTTTTGTCGGATGAACCAGGCGCGAGCGCTGCAATTTTTTCCGCCAGCTTTGGCAACTGTGGGAAGTAAAAATCTGCCGAGCACACATGCAAAAATTCTTCGACTTGTTTTTTGATGGCTGCAATGACATGCGGATGCGCGTGTCCGGTCGCGCAAACGGCGACGCCGGCATTGAAATCAAGGAAGACGTTACCGTCTACATCTTCGACCATCGCGCCTTTGCCGCGTTTGACGACGAGCGGATACGGGCGCGTGTAAGACGGCGAAATAAATTGGGAATCCTGTTCAATAATGGCTACGGCTTTGGGGCCGGGCAGTTCAGTTTGCAGCATCGGAAGTTTGGTAGTTACTAAATCAACAACATTGCTGGGTGACATAAAGACCTCCATAGAAAATGGAAAGGGAATTTTCAATCCAAAAAACAGGGAGCCTGTGGCACATCTTTTGCAATTCGGGAGAGTGCTCGCAGGAAGGAGAAATGTAAGAGCTAAAAAAACTGATGAAGCTTAGTCCGCGAAAAGATTTTTGCGACTGAGTGAGGGGACGTGTTGTCTGATTAAGGTCATCATTAAAGGTAAAACTGCTTTTTCAAGTGAAATGTTTTGGGTTTCGACCCGCAACAATTATTGCATAGCTTGCGCGAAATTTGCAGCAGGAAATTTTTGTGGGGCGTCCTGGTCATCTCAGCCAGGCAATGTGGCACTTCAAAAAGTGTGACATTCCCTCAACCCGCCAGCAAATCATTTCAATAGACTGTATCAGCCGTAAAACATAGGTCAGGTCGTTATGCAAAATAAGGTCGTCACCACAAATCGCTGGTGGGTATATCAACGCGAACGTTTCCCGATTTTCGCGCACTCGCCGTTACTGCTTGCTTTTAGCTTTTCTGCCGTCAGCTATTCCTCTTTGCTGCGCGGAGAATCAGCCTGGCCTGAGCTGAAATCCATCGTCACAGCCTTCATCGCTTCGCTGATTTTCTTTCTGCAACTTCGTATCGCGGACGAATTCAAAGACTTTGAGGAAGACTCCGAATTCAGACCTTATCGCCCCGTGCCGAGTGGATTGGTAAAGCTGAACGAGCTTGGATTCATCGGAGTGATGGGCGTATTAACGCAATTAATTTTAGCGTGGTGGTTGCAGCCCGCACTCCTGATTTTATTGGTCATTGCGTGGATTTATTTAGCGTTGATGAGCGTCGAATTTTTTGCCCGCGAATGGCTCAAGGCCAAACCGATTACTTACCTGTGGACGCACATGCTGATCGTTCCGCTGGTGGATTTTTATGCGACGGGCTGCGATTGGATGACAGCGGGCACGTCGCAACCCAACGGTTTATGGTGGTTTTTAGGCGTCAGTTTTTGCAATGGCATCGTCATTGAAATCGGGCGAAAATTACGTGCACCGGAAGACGAAGAATTTGGCGTACAAACATACACAATGTTGTGGGGAAGAAAATCAGCGGTACTGGTTTGGCTGAGTGCGATGTTCACAACGGCAATATTTGCAGTGCTGGCAGCGATCAAGATTGATTTCGTAGTTCCGGTTGCAATCGTACTTTTAGTACTGCTCAGCCTCGCCGCCATCATCAGCCTGCGATTTCTTCAGCAGCCAGAATCCAAACGCGCCAGGTTATTTGAAGTGATGTCCGGCGTCTGGACTTTGCTGATGTATTTGAGTTTGGGAGCAATTCCAATGCTACACAAATTAGGGGTTTCAAGATGAAACAGATAATTTTTCCTGACAATGTGAATGACCAAATTGGAGGCAAAGCGCAGGCACTCGCGTCATTACAAAATACCAGCTTGCCAATTCCTGCATGGTTTGTGGTTGCTCCATCATCATTCTGGTTGAGTCTTTCATCAATTCAAGCATTAGTTTTTGCGACTACAGAGGAAGAAATTCAGGCAGCAATTTCCGAGCTTCAACCGCCTGAATATCTCCGCCGGGAAATCACACAAGCCTTACAAATATTGTCTCAGAATGGCGAAGCCGTAGCCGTGCGTTCTTCGGCAATGGACGAAGACGGCGCGGAACATTCCTTTGCCGGGCAGCTCGAAAGTTTTCTGTTTGTTTCTCCCAATGAAGTAATCGAAAGAATCGTTGATGTGTGGCGTTCAGGCTTCAGCACACGAATTCTCGCGTATCGCCACGAACATAATTTGAGGTTTTTGCCTGCGCCTCCGGCAGTTCTGATTCAACGGATGATCAATGCTGACGCGGCTGGTGTAGCGTTCGGCGCAGACCCGATCACCGGACAACGTAATGTCGCCATCGTTTCCGCCGTCAATGGCATCGGCGCTGCTTTAGTCTCAGGCGAGTGCGACGCTGACACTTTTCACGTCAATCGTGAAGGTGAAATTATTGCGCGAAAATTAGCTGGAAATTCACCAGCTCTGAGCGATAGCCAGATCAAAGAAATCGCCAAACTGGTCAGAGCTTGCAATCAACATTTCAATCGTCCACAGGACATCGAATGGGCAATTGAAAATGGTCAAATTTGGTTATTGCAATCGCGCCCGATTACCACACTCAAGAATCTTGCCGACCCTGATGGCGCATTGAATTTATGGGACAACAGCAACATTGCGGAAAGCTATGGCGGAGTGACTACGCCGCTGACATTTTCTTTTGCGCGTCGTGCGTATGAAGAAGTGTACCGTCAATTTTGCCGTTTGATGCTCGTGCCGAATGCGACCATTCAGCAACACGATCAAACCTTCAAGCACATGCTGGGACTGATTCGTGGACGTGTTTTTTACAATTTGCTGAACTGGTATCGAGTGCTGGCGATGCTGCCCGGCTTCAAAATCAATCGCCGCTTTATGGAACAAATGATGGGCGTCAAAGAAGGCTTGCCCGAAAGTTTACTAGCAGAAATTGAGGGTGTAGGTAAGGGAGAAAAACTCCGCGATAGCCTGAATTTATTGATCACAATTGGCGGTCTGATCAAAAATCATTTTATTTTGCCAAAGACTATTGCCGCTTTTTATACACGTCTGAATGATGCGTTGCAGGATGCGAATCCAGCGCTGCATGAAATGCGTGCTGATGAGCTGTCCGCCTACTATCGCAGGATCGAAGCGCAATTATTAAAGCGTTGGGACGCGCCACTCATCAATGATTTTTTTGCGATGATTTTTTATGGAGCGTTGCGTAGTTTGGTCGAAAAATGGTGCGGCAACAAAGATGGCAACTTGCAAAATAATTTGCTTTGCGGCGAAGGCGACATCATCAGCGCTGAACCCGCCAGGCGCATTCAGGTGATGGCAGAAGGTATCAAAAACAACCCGGAATTTATTGAGGCACTATGCCAGGACTCCATCGAAAACATAAATTCTCATTTAGCTGAATTCTCAATTTTCAATTCTCAACTCTCAACTTATTTACAGAAATTCGGTGATCGTTGCCTGGACGAACTCAAGCTGGAAAGCCCAACGCTCAACGATGATCCATTGATGCTTTTTCGTTCCATTGGACAATTGGCGAAGAGGTTGCCCGATACAGTACCGGGAGCCGTAACGACCGGGTTTCCCTCTCCCCCAAACGCATCGCGCCTCGCAGCCCAGCAACAGATCAAAACCATCTTTTCGGCTCATCCCCTTCGGCGCGTAATTTTTAATTGGGTCTTGCGCAACGCTCGCGCTCGTGTCCGTGATCGGGAAAATTTACGGTTTGAAAGAACTCGGTTATTTGGGCGGGCGCGGAGGCTTTTCATTGAAATCGGCAAGCGATTTTACGCCGACAATTTGCTCAATGAACCGCGCGATATTTTTTATCTCGAAGTCGAAGAAATTTTAGGCTTCATCGTGGGGGCTGCGACGACGACGAATTTGCAAGCTTTGGTGGCAGTTCGCAAAATAGAATTTGAGCAGCATCGTCAGGCAAACGCCCCGGCAGATCGCTTTGAAACACGCGGCATCATTCATCAGGGAAATCAATTTCAATCAATAAAGACAGCCTCAGTCTCGACGATTGGCGATACACGTCAGGGGCTTGGTTGTTGTCCGGGAATTGTGCGCGGCAAAGTCAAAGTCATCACTGATCCGCGCCATGTGGTGATTCATTCCGGCGAAATTCTTGTCGCGGAACGAACTGATCCAGGCTGGATTATGTTGTTTCCGGCGGCTGCGGCGGTACTAGTCGAACGTGGCAGCCTGCTTTCGCATGCCGCCATCGTAGCCCGTGAAATAGGGATTCCGGCAATAGTTTCCATCGCCGGAATTACGCAATGGTTGAAGGATGGCGATGAAATTGAAATGGACGGGAGTAGTGGAATTGTTAGAAAAATAGCCGCAACCGGAACAGTACCGCGAGCCGTAGCGAGCGTCACTTACGCCTGAGACCTGCTCGCTACGGCTCGTGGTACTGATGAAATTATATGAAAACAGAAATTACAACTCGCGCCGATTTTTCCGAAATTCGCTACGCCCAATGCTGGGAAGACGCGGACGTTTTACTGGCTGCGCTCGACCTCAAACCGCATCACGTTTGTCTGTCCATTGCTTCGGCGGGAGATAACACGATGGCGATGCTCAGCCGTGCGCCTGAACGGGTGATTGCGATTGATTTGAGTTTTGCCCAGCTTGCCTGTTTACATCTGCGCGTGGCTGCCTATCGGGAGCTTGAGCATCACGAAATGCTTGAATTTCTTGGCTCGCGTGCCAGCATTCGCCGTGAACAGCTTTATCGCCGTTGCCGAAAATTGCTTCCGCCTGAAGCGCGAATATTTTGGGATTCGCATGCAAAGGAAATTCAGCAGGGCTTCGGCGGAGCAGGGAAGTTCGAGCGATATTTTGCAATATTTCGTCAATACGTTTTGCCGCTGATTCATGCACGGCAAACTATCGAAGAATTATTGCGTGATAAGACGCAGCCAGAGCGCGAAGAATTTTACGAAACAGTTTGGGACACCTGGCGCTGGCGAGCTTTATTCAAAGTGTTTTTCTCGCGCTTTGTGATGGGCAGACTCGGTCGTGATCCTGAATTTTTCAAGTACGTCGAGGGCAATGTAGCTGAACGAATTTTGGCGCGCACCGAAGTAGCGGGAACGCAACTGAATCCGGCTGACAATCCTTATCTGCAATGGATTTTAACCGGGCGTCACATTACGGCATTGCCGTATGCGTTACGCCCTGAAAATTTTGACGCGATTCGGGCGAATCTTGAGCGGCTGGAAATTCGCCAGCAATCACTTGAAGAATTTCTTGCTGACAGCAAATCACACACGATTGACCGCTTCAATCTTAGCAATATTTTTGAGTATGTTTCGTTGCCGAGTTATCACGGACTGCTGCATGAATTAGTCCGCGTCAGCCGCCACGAAGCGCGAATGGCGTATTGGAACTTATTCACCGAGCGCCGCAGACCCGCGTCAATGGCGGCTAAAATCAATCCACTGGAAAATCTGGCAGCGAAAAAATGCTTGCAGGACAAAGCATTTTTTTATCAGGCAATTGTTATCGAGGAGGTAGTGCATGACGAATTCAATGATTGGAATGTTAATCGTCCTCATCGTATTTTGCGCAATGCTGAGTGCACTCAGGGCGATGCAGCGCAGATTCAATTCTGATCCTGAAATCGTGCGCAAACTCTTTCACGTTGGGATGGGATTGTTTGCGTTGTCGTTTCCAGGTTTGATCCCGAATCGCGTGGCGGCGGTGTTGCTTTGCGGCGCGACAGTTGCCTTGCTGATGGCTTTGCGACGAGTTCCGCAATTGCGAAAACGTTACGGCGCAGTGCTGGGCAGCGTGACGCGTCATTCTTATGGAGAGCTTTATTTTGCGCTCGGTGTCACGGCGATTTTTTGCTGGGCGAAAGCTGAAATGACGCTGTATGCAATCCCAATTTTGGTGCTGACTTTCGCGGATTCAGCAGCAGCTTTGATCGGTGAACATTTTGGCAAACATCGCTTTTGCCTGATCGAAGGGCACAAAAGTATTGAAGGTTGTCTGGCCTTTCTGAGCGTCGCCACAGTCTGTATTTATGCGCCTTTGCTGTTGCTGGCAAACTTTGACTCCGAGTCGGCGATGTTACTTGCAATCGCGCTCGGCCTGCTTCTCACCCTCGTCGAAGCGTTGTCGTGGCGCGGGCTGGATAATTTATTTATCCCCGTCGCCGGAGGTCTTTTTCTCAAACATTTACTCATCAGGACCAACGAGGAATTAATCGCAGTGATCGTGATAACGATATTGCTATTTGCCTCTTTGCTGCTGGGACAGGAACGAAAATATGCTGAAAATAATTCACCTACCAGACGGGCTTGAGCGCTTTTGCCAGACGCCGCCAATGCTCAATTTGCAAAGTGTAATTCGTCAAAAAGTGGATGCGCATTTGCTGCTCGAAAATCAATCTGGAGAAGTAACAGCGCGTTGTTCGGTGTGGTGGGAAAATACGCCAGCTTACGAAAATCATACGCTCGGATTAATTGGAAATTACAGCGCAAGCGAAGCTGAAGCGGGAAAAGATTTATTGCAGCAGGCTTGCGCAATGCTTGCATCGCATGGTTGCACGATGGCGGTGGGGCCGATGGATGGCAATACGTGGAACCGTTATCGCCTAATTACAGAGCGCGGCGCTCATCCGACTTTTTTTCTTGAACCTGACAATACTGATGATTGGCCGCAGCATTTTTCAGCGAACGGATTTTCGACGCTCGCGGAATATTTTTCTACGATTACGGATGATTTGAAGGTGCGCGATCCGCGGATGGAAATTGTGGCTGAAAAAATGAAAAGTCTCGGCGTGAAAATTCGCTCCCTTCAACCTGAAAATTTCCTGTCAGAGTTAGCAGGGATTTACGAAATTTCGCTCACTGCTTTTCAAAACAATTTTCTGTACACACCGCTTGAGAAGGCTGATTTTATTGCGCAATACGAGCAAATCAAAAATTTCGTGAGACCGGAATTAGTATTGATTGCCGAACATGAAAATCGTGCTGTCGGGTTTCTTTTTGCGCTACCTGATTTGGCACAGGCACAGCGCGGACAAGCGATTGATACATTCATCGTCAAAACCGTCGCCGTGTTGCCAGAGCCGGAATATACGGGACTTGGCAGTTTATTAGTTGCGCGCAGTCACGAAATTGGCGCGTCACTTAGCTTCACCAGAGCGATTCATGCGCTGATGCACGAAGCCAATAAATCACGCAGCATCAGTCATCATTACTCACAACAGCTGCGCCGCTACGCGCTGTTTGGGAAAGAACTAAGTAATGCAGAAGCACGCACGTAGTAAGGGCGCGAGACTTAGCACACTTGCTGCGTGCGTGTTTCTGCATTGAGTTTATACTTTATGAATATCGTCGAAATCTTTGAGCAACGCGCCAGAACGCATCCGGATTTGCCTGCGATTATTGATACGCATCGTGGCAAACCGCGTGTCACTACCTTTGTCGAACTTGAATCAGCTTCGCGGAAAATCGCTGCCTTATTACAACGCGAAGGATTGCAGGCAGGCGATACCGTTTTGGTGTTTTACCCGATGTCGGCAGAGCTTTATATCACGCTCGGCGCAATCTTCCGGCTTGGCATGATTGCGATGTTTCTTGATCCTTCTGCCGGACGTGAACATCTTGCAAGCTGCTGTCAGTTGCATCAACCACAAGCCCTCATCGCCAGTCCCATAGTGCATTTGCTACGATTGGTTTCATCGGAGTTAAGAAAAATTCCGCGCAAATTTGTGCTTGGTGGCTACGCGCCCGGAGCTACAAAAATATCGTGCGAAAGCGAGAAAAATATTCAAGGCGAAGGACAGATTTGTACTCTTTCTGACAACTCGCCTGCCTTGATTACTTTTACGAGCGGCAGCACCGGACAGCCCAAAGCCGCACTGCGGACGCACGGGTTTTTGCGGGCACAACATCGTGTCCTGCATCGCAGTCTTACTTTGATTGAGGGTGAAATTGATCTACCGACGTTGCCGGTTTTTGTGCTGGCGAATTTGGCTTCGGGCGTGACGAGCCTGATTCCAAAGGCTGATCTGCGTTTTCCCGGCGCGATTGATCCGGCGCCAATTGTTGCGCAAATCCAAAAATACAATTTGCACAGCACCGCCGCTTCGCCAGCTTTTCTTGAAAAAATTGCGGATTATTGTCTGCAAAAAAATATTATTCTTACAAGCTGGCAGAAAATTTTTACGGGTGGCGCTCCTGTGTTTTCCCGTTTGCTGGATAAGCTCCAACACATCGCTCCGCAGGCTAAAATTGTAGCCGTCTATGGTTCCACCGAAGCGGAACCGATAGCGGAAATCGCTTACAGTCAAATGACTGCGCGGGACAAATTTTTGATGCAGCAAGGCAGCGGACTATTAGCGGGAACGCCTGTTCCTGAAATTGAATTGCGAGTCATCTGCGATCAGTGGGGAAGTGCGATCAGCCCGTTAACATTGGCTGAATTTGAAGATTTGTGTTTGCCGTCCAATGAAGTCGGAGAAATTGTTGTGAGTGGTGCGCACGTTTTGTCAGGCTATTTGCACGGACGCGGTGATGAAGAAAACAAGTTTCGCGGCGGCGAGCAACTCTGGCATCGCACCGGGGACGCAGGTTATTTGGACGATTCAGGACAGCTCTGGTTGTTGGGCAGATGTGCCGCGAAAATTATTGATACTCAAGGCACGCTGTACCCCTTTGCTGTGGAGTGCGCCGCGCTGGCTTACCCGAATATCAAACGGGCAGCTTTGATCCAGCAAAAAGGAAAACGCTGGTTATTGATCGAGCGAAATGATGGGCGTGAAAAAATTGCGGTGCCAGAAATTCAAGCGAATCTACGTTGGGCAAAATTAGATGAGATTCGCGTGATCGGTAAAATTCCTGTGGATAAACGCCACAATGCAAAAGTGGATTATCCGGCGCTTAAGGAATTGCTAAAACCAATCACTCCGGCAAAAGAAAGACGACTTAGACAGCATTGATGACACCACCGCTGAAATGTGGCGTAGCGGTGTCCAACAACGCTGCCAGCTTGTCGGCGGCTTGACGGCACCACAGTTTTTCTCGCAGGATGCTTCTGTGCCACGAGTTCGACAAGCTGGCAGCTTATCGAACATTTTCAGAACAGGATTTAGGGTGCACAAGATGAACCTAACAGCCCTGTCAATATTGCGTCTGCGTCAATCCTTTTCATCTTGTCCATCCCTGCTTGGCTTACCTACTTAACTTAGCGCAAGGTTCAGGCCTGAGTCATCACTTCCGCGACATTTTTTTCACGTCCTGCCATCAACTGATCAAACTCAACTGCCACTGCTTCGTCGTGGCTGTAAAGTTCATCCAGATTGGCTTCGGCAAAATTCATGACATTCATTTTGACAAACGTCTCGCGGACACGCGGCCCCCACAATCCAATGTCTTTGAGCGTTGGCACAATGCGTGTAAAGAGCATGCGCCGGAATTCGGCCATCAACGGCGAAGCCTCCAGAAACGCCACACATTCGGTGACATTGAAACCCAGCCGCTCCCATACTTCTTCGGACAGAAAGCGGTCGCGCATGAGGTAACAGGCTTCGATCACGAAATCTTCGCGTTCTGCAATTTCCGCGCTGCTCAATTGCGGATAATAATCGCGCAGGGCGAAACGTCCGAAAGCCACATGCCGCGCTTCATCCTGCATCACATAGGCGTTGATTGCGCGTCCCAGCGGTTCTTTCGCCAAATCGCGGATGACGTTGAACGCCGCCAGGGCTAGCCCTTCAATAATGATTTGCATCGCCAGATAAGTCACGTCCCAACGCGAGTCACTGATGCCTTGTTCGACCAATGTTTTCAGAGGGCTGGTGATTGGATACGCCAATTGCAATTTCTCTTGCAGGTAGCGCGCATAGACTTCGACGTGGCGGGCTTCGTCAATCACTTGCGTAGCGGCGTAGAACTTGGAATCCATATCCGGCACGGTTTGGACGATTTTGGCGGTACAGATCAACGCGCCCTGTTCGCCGTGCAGGAACTGCGAAAAACGCCATGACTCATAATGGTGTTTGACCGTGGAGCGTTCTTTCTTATTCAGTTTGTTCCAGGTATCCGAGCCAAAAATCGGCAAATATTCATCCGGGAATCCAAGCGGGTCTTCGGGATCAATCTGAATTGACCAGTCAATGCGGTTCGTCGCATTCCATTGATTATTTTTGCCCTTTTCGTAAAGAGTAAGCAATTTATCTCGACCTTCATCATATTCCCAATTAAAGACGGTTTCAGCGCCGTAGCCGGGAATTTTCCATTGCGTTTGTTCGATGGGTAAGGCGTAGTGACGTGTGCTCATGTTGGAACCTCCAGAAAATTAAATGTGACGGAAAAGTTTTTCACGCAAATCATAACTGACGAGCTGGATGATTATCCACTTAGTCCGCCAATCGTCGTCCGGTGGAGCAAGCGGTCATATCCTTCATAGCCGCCAGTCGCACGGTGGAGTAGGGAACGATTATCCCACAGCACGAGCATATTAGGCTGCCAGCGGTGGCGATAGATGAATTCATCGCGGGTCTGCCATTGATGGAGTTCATGCAGTAACGCGCCACTCTCTGCCTCGTCCATTCCGGCAAAACCGATGATATAGCCTGCACAGCCGAAAATTCCCGGACGGACTGTTTCAGGATGTGCGCGGATGATGGGATGAAGCTGGGTCGCCGTGGCAGATTCTGACGGCGTGATATTCATACTTCTGTCCTTATCTTCCCTGCCATACATGCCCGCCGGTGCATAAGCGCCCCGTGCACTGTGGATCGCCTGCTTGCCTTCCAACCGCGCCCGAAGCGATGGCGGCATGGCGTCGAGCGCTGCGTGCTGATTGGCGAAGAGTGTATCGCCGCCGCTGGGCGGGATGGTGATGCCAAACAGGCAGGTTCCTGCGGGCGGCGTTGCCTGAAAGCTCCAATCGGTGTGCCAGTTTTCGGCGAAGAGCGGCGCTGTTTCGTCAGCCCTGCGCTTCACCGCGATGATATGGTCGCGGCCCGGAATCGGTGCAATATAGGGATCATCACCAAACGGCCCAAAGGCAAGAGTGAATCGCTCCAAATCATCATCGCTCATTGCCTGAGCGGGAAAAGCGAGGACGTGATGTTGCAGCCACGCCGTGCGGATGGATGCAATGTCGGTGGGAGAAAGTGGTGCGGTGAGGTCAACGCCTGTTACGCTCGCGCCGCAGGCTTGACCGCTGGGTGTGAATGTTATTGTCATACGCTCGTAAACCCTTGATGGGAGCAGCGTTCGCTCAACGGAGCCTGCCCGCAACGGTTCGGAAAACCGCTACGTCAATATTGTGTGGCAGAAATACTGTAACAGCAATGAATGACCGTGATTTTTGTTGTCCCGCAATGATCAATCAATAATGACGCGCTCTTTGCCCAACGCCGAATGTGCACGTTTTGATTTGAAGACTGGAAAAAATAATTCATTGGACCATCGCTCTTTACCGTTTTCGACATCATCGCGCAAACCAACCTGGGCCGGATATTTTCGCGTAATCCGTGCAGTACCAAACAGGACATCCCAGAAAAACAGGAGGTTGCCGTAATTCCCTTTGTAATGACCGATGCCGTCATCCATAGTGATAGCGTGATGCGCGTAATGCGTCGCCGGCGTTGAAATTGTTCTTTCGACAATCCACATCACTGGACGCAGCCACGCGATACGATATAACGCTTCATCCCAGCGCCATGCGCTGTGAGCGCCAACAATGACAGTCATCTTCACCAACAAATACGGGACGTAAACATTGCCGAAGCCGAGGTAAATCAGCGCCCCGGAAATCCAGATGCCCGGCATCATCGCGTAATAGAAAAAATTGTTGCGATATACAACGCGCAGGCTCATGTAGCTGGCGGAATGATGCGCCCGATGCAACGGCCACAGGAACGGGTAATGCGAAATACGATGCCACCAGTACTGTGTCATATCGTCTCCGACCAATAAAATCAGTACCATTGCCCAAATCGGCAAAGTGCCCCAGGCATTTTGCCAGGCCGGGAAATAATGATTTCCTATTAGTCTTTCGAGCAGGAAGATGACGGGCTGAATCATGATGATAAGCAGCGCCGTCATCCAGAGTTCCAGTTTGGTATCGTCTTTGCTCGCGCCCAGTTTGCGAAATCTGCCGGAGCCGATTTCCAGCACAGCAAAGACTGTAAAGATCAGCACAATCCCAATTGTTTGTATTTTATTCATGAGAACGATCCCAGGTTTTCCAGTAGCAATTGTTCCGTGTCGGCGCAATCTATGGCTTCTTTTTGCCCCGGCAAGATTTGCCTCATTGCTCTCAGCGCAAGGAGCAGCTAACCAAAATGATTTATTTTGAACTGGGATTCATCGGATGATGAAATGAAATGTGGCTCAAGCAGGAAAGAGTAAGGGGGAGTTTGAACTTATCGCAAAAATATAACTAAAAGCACACTTGCTCAGGTTCTTTCAGACTGTTTGGGATACTCAGGTGTTCGAAAATCTTTCCTGCTTGAACCACTGCTTTGCAACCTATGTGATCTGCCACAGCATAAATTACATAGGCATTTGTATTATGAAGTAAGGATGGCAGGAAAGCTTTGCTTTAGGCGACAAAATTTTGTCTTTGTGTGACACCAGGAGTATGATTCAGATGTTTTTATTTGGCTCCCTCCCTTAGTAAGGAATTAAAAATGAGTATATTGATTCAAGCCACTGCGTTGCTTGGATATAACAAACTGGTGCAGCAGTTAGGGTACGATCCCGCGCAATTACTGCGCCAGTTTCACCTTGCCGCTGATCTGCCAGGACGGGAAGACGGCGCTTTACCGTTGCGCACCTTGATTCACCTGCTACAGGCCAGTGCAGAAGAATTTGCCTGCCCTGATTTCGGCTTGCGTCTGGCCGAACATCAGGGGATTGAAATTCTGGGCCCGGTGGCATTGATTGCGCGTTACTGCGACAGTGTGGGCGAAGCTATTGAAGCGATCAGTCGTTATTTATACGTTCACAGCCCCGGCGGAATTGTGACACTTGATCGCAGCGACAAAACGGCTCCGCGCGTTTTGCACGAGATTGGTTTGTCAGGTCTTCCTTATAAACGACACGCCGAAGAACGGGCGATGGTGGTGGGGCAGAATATTTTGACGTTGCTGATGGGTGGTAGTTTTGCCGCTCGTGCCGTGCTGTTTACGCACAGCACACCGATTCCGCAAGCGCGTTATCGGGAAATTTTTAAGACGGAAGTGTTGTTCAATCAGCCCGTGAACGCTTTTATTCTCAAGCCCGAAGATTTGCAGCACCCGCTGGCCCAGAAAGACCCATATTTAAAACGCTTCGTAACTGAACAGGTGACGAAAACTGCCGCTGCGCCGCGCCCGCATCTGGCAGTTCAAATCAGAGGGTTGGTTCGGCAGTGGCTGCCAACCGGACATTGCACGATCAGAGTCCTGGCCGAACAACTCTGTTTACATCCGCGCACCTTGCAACGACGGTTGACAGCGGAAAACCTGAGTTTTGAGCACATTGTGGATGAAGTCAGAAAAGAATGTGTCGCGGAATATCTGATGAATTCCTCAATTCCCTTGTCACAACTGACCGGCTTGATTGGCTACACTGAACAAAGTTCGCTGAATCGTGCGTGCCAGCGCTGGTTCCGCATGTCACCCGGTCAGCTTCGGGTTGTAACTCCTGCTCGTCCTGCGATATTTCCTCAATAAATCATTGGCGACATTAACCATCAGCTACTGAAATTCCTTTTTCAAAATGCGCTTAACGGCGGCGGCTGTTTGTTTGGCTGTTTGTGGGACATTTAATTCATAAAACCGCAGCAACGCCTGATTTTTGGCGTAGACCATCACCTCAAATGCGCTCTTTGTTTTTCCCTCAACTTTAGGAAAGAGCCGCTGGGTCGTTGTTTCCAGCCAGTCAAAAAATTCGCGGTCTTCTTTGGTTGGCTTTTCGATGCTGGTGATCTGGTGGTAGAGATCAGTCAAAACATCCGGCAAAAATTTTGACGATAAGCTGAAACTGAGCTTGGGCAAATATTTTGTCACGCCACTGGTTTTATCCATTACGCCTGTCAGTAACGAAGTATAAAATTTGCGCTCCGTTTTTACCTCCTGCGCTTTAATGAGAATTGCAGGGTCGTCATTGACCAGTTCGACGACGGTTTCAATCCGATGTCTGTTAAAGCCATCCATGTTTAAAAACGGAATTTTTGATTTTTTCTCGTTCGTTTCCGTTGGCACTAATTCGTAGGTTGGCCCGATGTGCGTGCCGAGTTTTGAGACGGGTTCGCCACGCACAAAATAATTCGCGGCATAGGTCAAATGGCTTTGGAGCGGATCGAAATCTTTATCCTGTTTGCGCAACATTTCCTGTGCCCCAAAGGCATTGAAAGTGAACAACCAAATGCTGGGTTTGACTTTGCGTGTCGCCAAGTTTTTTTCCAGATACCACGCGACGGCCTGGGCCAGGCCGCCGCCCAAACTGTGCCCGGAGATAATAATTTCAGGGCGTTCGGAAGATTTGTACTGCGAAATAATTTGATCAATAAACTCAAGTAAGTGCTGACTCTGGCTACGCCCAAAACTGAAATCCGCAATCCTGTCACGAAAGCCTTCTGTCCCTGCGATGGCGATATACGCTGCTGTTAAATTATCTTTGGGTGGTTTGTTGCCGACTGGCTTGGGCGTAAACGCCGCTACGCGCAACCCGGTTTTCGGGTCAGATTCGGATAACGCCAAATTCACCGCAGACGGCATTTTTTGTTTAAAT
>JANMKB010000474.1:0-2664 GCA_031371805.1 Blastocatellia bacterium
AGATGCTCGCCAAAGGCCAGCGCAAAGCCGCGTAAATTTTCGCCGCGATAAATATGCGTAAAGATTTGCTCGGTGGCGTCTGATTTCTTTTCCACCACTGGACTTGAAGCAATCACCGCAACATCAGAATCAACTTTGACATTAACTTCATAATTTGCGGCTTCGCTAAACACGATCCCATTAACGCCGACCACCAACCCCTGATCGGTCTTCATGCCATCCTGCGTCGCCAGAATCGGATAAAAATATCCGAGGAGCATCGCCTGTTCGCCGGCAAAGAAAATATCGCGCGAGTCATGCGCCTGCTTTTCTTCGCTGACGGCATCGTTCGCTTCAGCCAGAAAATGTGCCAGCAGGGTTGTCTCTTCGCGTTGGATGCGTGGCACGCGAGCCGCAAAATCAATTTTCAGGGCCAGCGATTTTCCCGGCGATAGTTTGAACGGCAACTTAATTTGCAACATTGAATTGCGCGCTTTCAGGGCGAATCTGACCAGCGAGCCTTTGGTTGATAACAGATAATCGCCGGGAACTAATGCCACTCCCTGCACGGTCAGCCAGGGGAATTCGTCTTCCTCCTGCCCGATATTCGGATAGAGGTGGAAATTAATTTGTTCCAGATCGCGGCGCGTTGAGTTGGTAAAGCGAACTATTTCCTGCCCGGAAAAAGTTTGCTCCTGGTAATTGACATCCAAAGTAATGCGATAGCTTTGATTGGAAAATGACGGATAGGTGAGGCGCGTTTCATCAGCCTGCGCCAGGATTCCAATGTAGCCAAAGCCACAAAGGAAAAGCAAAGTAAACAATTTAGAGGGAGCTAATAATTTCACACCGACATTTTAAAACAAAACCCGACAAACTGCTCGCGGCTGAAAATTATTTCGATTTGACCGCGTTGTGAGGTCTATTGTAAGATGCGCCCGTTGACAAGTTAGGCCGACTTAGCTCAGCTGGTAGAGCGTCTGATTCGTAATCAGAAGGTCATCGGTTCGAATCCGATAGTCGGCTCCATTTTCCTTTAATTTCCCGAAACAATTTGTTTTTTTCTGTATTGTACCTTTGAACTGAAGAGTAAGAGGCCGCGCTTAAGCCTCCAACAAAAACCCCGTAATGATGGCAGTGTAGATTTTCGTGGCTTACATTTTCTAAGAACGAAAGATGAAATAGACTGCGCCCAATAAACACAGGCCAGCCCACAGATAATCCAGCTTCAGCGGTTGTTGCATGTACCAGATTGAAAACGGTGCAAATACCAGCAGCGTGATGACTTCCTGCATGATTTTCAGTTTTGGTAAACTGAGCGCCGTCGCTCCCATCCGGTTGGCAGGAACCTGCAGCAAATATTCAAAGAGCGCAATGCCCCAGCTAATCAACGCCGCGATATACCACTTCCGATTATTCAAGTGCTTGAGATGTCCATACCACGCTAAGGTCATAAAGACATTTGAGAAAGTGAGTAAAATAATTGTCCGTACAATAATCGGCATACTTAATCCTTCCTCGTGCTTTGGCAATACGCGGCGCAAACTGAAAATTTCCACTACATTGCGATAAATATTTTGGCGCAAACAATAATTTATATTGTTTGCGCCAGCTAAGAGACAGATTAATTTTTCTGCCGCCAACGGCTAAATTCCCTCATCCGCTGAAGGGCCATAAAGCGCGGGCACAGGGACATCATTCATCCGCAAATAAACGCTCAATTGCGCACGATGATGAATCAGGTGATTCAGGATCATGCCACGAAATACGCCGCCGCGAGGTTGCGTAAAAATCACGTTCCCGCCTGACAACAAGGACCAGGGTTTCATCATGGCTTCATCGCTCGTGGCAACCAGTGCAGCACGACAAGCAACAATGCCCTGATCGAATTTTTCTAACAAATTCGCTACTGACGAAGCTGGTTCCTCTTTGTAGGGCGGAGCGCCGGGCGGCTGAACATCAAACTCATCCTGCGTGAGCGTAGTCGTTCCCCAGCCAATCATATTCGTAATATGCGTCGCCAGTCCGATCATCGTCATAGATTTTTCGTGCGGCTTATAATCAAATTTATCTGCCGGAATACGCTCCAGAGTTTTGCGCGTGTTCGCCATTTCCATCTCGAATTCGGGTAATATTGAGGCTGCGATTGACATTTACTTTCTCCATTATTTGTAGTGTGATTAACTGAACGAAGGGAAATTTATCACACGCTTTGCGCGAATGCCAGAACGCCATTCACAACTGTAGCAGCGACTGAATAATCCGCATTGAGGATCGCAAGATCGGCATCTTTACCAGCTTCAAGCGAACCTTTGGTGGCTGCAACGCCGCATCGTTTCGCAGGCATCAGCGCCGCCATATACGCCGCGTCAAGCAAATTTATTTTCATAAAATCCATCGCATTCATCACGGCGCGATTCATCGTCAGCACTGATCCGGCAATTGTGACTCCATCCATCAACGTGCAGAGTGAGCCTTTAACCTGCACACTGAATTTTCCGAGTTGATAAATCCCGTCACCGCAACCCTGCGCAGTCGTTGCATCCGTAATCAGGGCCAACCCTTCACGGCCTTTATTGCGCAGTGCCAGCCGTGCCATCTGTGGATTGACGTGGACGCCATCCAAAATAATTTCGGCGCAAATTCCGGGTTCATTCAGGCAACAGGCAGCCAGGCCGGGTTTGC
>JANMKB010000525.1:0-13802 GCA_031371805.1 Blastocatellia bacterium
ACTAGCAATCCGGCTTGATTTTCGCAAGCCACGCGTAATGAAAAGCTTTGCCTGCTTGCTTTCGCGCCTGCTCTCGGTTAGGATGTTCGGCTTAATGGAGTGGGCACAACGCCCACTTTTTCTATATGGGCTATCGGTTAGTTCATTTGATAATTCTTAAGCCGTGGTCAGGATAGTGAGCTTAAACCCAGAGATATACGAAATTATCGAACGAGTGGCGACCCGCGAGGGATTAGAATTGGTGCACGCCGAAATAGTTGGCGGACGTGCCAATGCAGTCTTAAGGATTTATATTGATAAACCAGACGGCGTCAATCACGAAGATTGTGTGACCGTGAGCGAGCAGGTTGGTTTGATTCTGGAAGTGGAAGAGTTGATCCCGTACCAATATGTACTGGAAGTTTCCTCCCCGGGTCTGGATCGCGGACTATATAAGCCCGCTGATTATGAGCGCTTTGCTGGCTTGCCAGCGCATATTAAATTAGCTACGCCGCTCAACGGGCAGCGTAATTTTCATGGCACTTTGATAGGGTTGGAGCAGACCGACGCACCGGAAGCGTTGCTGGACGACGAGAAAGGCACTCGGCATCGGCTGCCCCTCAACCAGATCATCAAGGCAAATGTTGAGATTGAACCGTAATGATTAAAGAGCAGGGAGGCATCGCTGAATTTCCAGTGACGCCAGCCCGCCGCTCATCACCGACTACTGACAATGAATTCATCTACTTCAATTGCACAAAATATCGAGTTGCTGAGCAAAGAGAAAAATATTGACCCGCAGGTCATTTTCAGCGCTATCGAAGACGCGGTCGTGACGGCGGCTCGGAAACAATTTAAAACCGGCGAAGATTTACGGGCGCGGTACAATGCCGAGTCTGGAAATATTGACCTTTACGCCATCAAAACAGTAGTCGAAGAGATTGAGAATCCGGCGCTGGAAATGTCCGTCGAAGAAGCTTTCGCGGAAGTCGGCGAAGGCGTCGAACCCGGTGACATGCTCGAAATGCCACGCCCGATGGAAGATTTAGGCCGCATCGCCGCGCAAACCGCCAAGCAAATTATTTTGCAGAAAGTGCGCGAAGCGGAGCGCAACAATGTTTACGAAGAATACATTGGCAAGGTCGGCGAATTAATTAATGGCTTCGTCAAACGCTTTGAAGGTGGTCGGATGATTGTGGACATCGGCACCGGACTTGAAGCCGTGATGCCGAAAAATCAGCAGTCGCGTAACGAAAATTTCACGCAGGGCGAGCGCATTCGTTGCGTCATTCACGACGTTCACCGCGAAGCCAAAGGCCCGCAAATTGAAGTTTCGCGCACCAATCCCGAATTGATCAAACGTTTATTTGAAATGGAAGTACCTGAAATTTATGATGGTACTGTAGTCATTAAAGCCGCAGTCCGCGAACCTGGTGACCGCGCTAAAATCGCCGTCGTTTCTAATGAAAGAGACGTTGATCCGGTGGGCGCGTGCGTCGGCATGAAAGGCTCACGCGTGCAATCCATTATTCGTGAATTGCGCGGCGAAAAAATTGACATCATCGAATGGTCAGAAGACCCTGCAATTTTTGCTGCCAATGCCTTATCCCCGGCCAAAGTCAGTAAAGTAGCGGTGCTTGATTTTGAGGATAAGAAATTACAAGTCACGGTTGACACTGAACAACAAAGCCTCGCTATCGGTAAGCGCGGTCAAAATGTCCGTCTGGCTGCCAGGTTAGTTGGATGGGATATTGATATTCGCAGTGAAGAAGATATGAAGCGCGAGATTGCGCAGCAGATGGAAGAAATGCTGACGGCAGAGGTCGTGCCGGTTTCTTTCCTTGAAGGTATCACGCCGGCGGATTCAGCGATTCTGGCGGAACACGGAATTGAAACTATCGAACAACTGGCGGCTGCCAACGTGGACGACCTGTGCGATTGGCTGGACCTCAGCTACGACGAAGCGCAGGAACGAATTGATATCGTGCGTGAAATTGTCGCTGTGCGTGAAGCGGCACTGGCGCAGGAACAGTATCCTGACGAAGAAGAAAGCAGCGCCGAGGACGGCACAGAAGCAGTAGAGGAAACAGAAGAACTGACGACTTCAACGCCTGAGAGTATAGATGAAGTCGCCGCAGACAACTTAGCCGACGCTCCCGACGAGCAGGCAACAACCAGCAGGCAAAGCAACGATCATCAGGATGATTAAGTTGGCGTTTGCTGGAAGGCTGAAAAGGCCAAAGGTAATTGGAAATCATCAATGGGTAAAGTCAGAATTTACGAGTTAGCTCGTGAGCTAAAATTAGAAAGTAAGAAAGTCCTTGATGACGCGCGCCGTATGGGTGTGGACGTCAGTGTGCCGTCTAATACGCTGGAAGAACCGATCGCGAATAAAATTCGGGAAATGTACTTTCCGGCTAAAAAAGAGGTGGCTGCTCCTCCCCGCACCGCCCGCCTGGTCAAAGCGCCAAAACCTTCACACGCAACCGATCCCCAGACAGATGAAGCAGCTTCAGCTCAGGATTTAGAGCCAAATGAAGCTCCGGCTCAGAAACTTGTGCCACTGACAACACCGGGGTCGCAGTCTCAACCAGCGCCAGTTATTGCGGAAGCACCCAAACCTCGCGTAGTAAGATTAGCGACTCCAGTTCCAATGGAAGCGCCAGTTCAGCCAAAAGAAGTCCAGGCGGAAGAAGAACAGGCAGAAGAAACGGTTGCGCCAGCCCCCGAAATTACGACGGAAGAGGTTGAAAGAATTGAAGTAGTCGAGGAGGTTGAAATTGCTCCGGCTCTGCCATCCCAGGGAGAAGTCAAATCGAAATTTACGGTCCGACAAATTGAGCGGCCAGTCCCTCCCCCACCTGTTCCAGCAGCTCCCAGAACGACCCCCAAACTGGTCGTCACGGCACCGCCCAAACCGTCACCAAATTTGGTCAGGCCGGGAACCACGAATGTTATTCGTTTAGCTACTCCAACACCTCGCCCTGTTCCGCCACCCGTCCTTACGCCCAGGGCAAAAGAAGCTGGCAAGCCGGAAAAGGCAGCAGCAGGAGTTCACTTATTACCTTCCGGCGCACCGCAGCGCACTACCTACATTCCGCCCAAAGATACACGTCACAAAGGTCGCCACGGTGCGCGTCCCAAAGTAGGTGAAAAGCAGGAAGGTAATTTACGCTTCCCTTCCCGTAAGGCAGTAATTCCTGCGGCTCCGACCCGCGTGATTCCGGTTGACCTCAAAGCTGTTCGCGTCATGGAGGGTTCCACCGTTCGTGAGTTTGCCGAAAAACTTGACATCAAACCGAAAGAGGTGGTGACGGAGTTGTTCCAGCGCGGTGTGATGGCGACGATCAATCAATCCATGAATTCCGAGATCGCCAGAGAAATAGGCAGAACTTTCGGCTTTGAAGTTTCCTTTGGCGCCTTCGAGGACATGATTGTCGAATCCGAATTCGAGATCACGCCCGAAGCGATGGAAGATACCGAAACTCGCGCCCCTGTCGTAACTGTGATGGGCCATGTAGATCACGGTAAGACCAGTCTGCTTGACGCAATTCGCCAGGCACGCGTGGCGGAAGGCGAAGCCGGTGGCATCACGCAACATATCGGTGCGTACTCCGTTCAAATTCCCAATCCTGAAAATCCCGCCGAATTGCGCCGCATCGTTTTCCTCGACACGCCTGGTCATGAAGCGTTCACGTTGATGCGCGCACGCGGAGCCAAAGTCACGGATATAGTAATTCTTGTGGTAGCGGCGGATGATGGCGTGATGCCACAAACAGTTGAGGCCATCGAACACGCGAAGGCTGCTAACGTGCCAATCATTGTGGCGATCAACAAAATTGATAAACCAGATGCCAACACGGAGCGGGTGAAAAAAGAATTAGCAGATCGCGGTTTACTTTGGGATAACTGGGGTGGCTCAACCACTATGGTTGAAGTTTCTGCCAAGAAAAGACAGAACATAGATGGGTTGCTCGAAATGATCACCCTGACCGCCGACATCATGGATCTCAAAGCCAATTCCAATCGTCTGGCAACCGGAACCGTGCTGGAGGCTAAACTGGATCGCGGACGCGGCTCAGTCGCAACCGTTCTGATTCAAAACGGAACGCTTAAAGTTGGTGAACCATTCATCGTCGGCAACTTCTTTGGTCGTGTCCGTGCGATGTTTGATGATCATCGGCAGCAACTTCAGGAAGCTGGCCCGGCCACCCCGGTGGAAGTGTTAGGATTGCAGGGTGTGCCATCCGCAGGCGATCAGTTCCAGTCTGTAGACGATGAGACCAAAGCACGTCAGATTTCAGAATACCGCCAGTCCAAAGCGCGAATGAGTGCGCTGGCTCGCAGTGCGGCACGTGGCCTTGACCATTTGGCACAGCAACTCGAAACGGGTGAAATTAAAGAGTTACTCGTAATTCTCAAAGCTGATGTCCAGGGTTCAGTCGAAGTACTCAAGGATACGCTCCTCAAACTCTCAACTGAAAAGGTCAAGGTTCGCATCATCCGCTCCGCCGTCGGTGCGATCACGTATGATGATGTGCTGCTCGCCAGTGCTTCGCAAGCCACGATCAGCGGCACAGCTACCGTAATTATTGGTTTCAACGTCCGGCCTGAAACACGCGCTGATGATATTGCGAAGCAGGAAAATGTGGATATTCGCCTGCACTCAATCATCTACAAAGTTGAAGAAGAAATTCGCAACGCAATGATCGGGATGATGGATGCCACGATCAAGGAAACAATCATCGGCAAAGCCACTGTCCGCGATGTCATTCGGGTTCCGAAAATTGGTGCGATTGCCGGTTGTTATGTCATAGATGGCTTCATCAAACGAACCGCCAAAGCGCGCCTGATCCGTGAAAATATGGTCATCTTTGATGCGCCACTCGGCAGTTTGCGCCGCTTCAAAGATGATGTAGCTGAAGTGCAACAGGGCTACGAATGCGGGATCACGATTGAGCGTTTCAATGATTACAAAATCGGTGATGTCGTGGAAGCTTATTTGACTGAAAAAGTCGCAGCGACAAGTTTGTAGTAGTTGAGTTATGCAATACCGACCCGATAGACTGGCGCAGCAATTAAAGACTGAAATCAGTTATATTCTTGCGCGTGAACTGAAAGACCCGCGTGTAGGATTTGTGACGATCACCACGGCGAAGGTCAGCCCCGATTTGCGGCAGGCTCAGGTTTATTTTAGTGTTTTCGGATCTCCGGTCAAACAAAAAGAAACGCTTGCGATCTTAAATCGCTCCACCGGATTTATTCGTCGCCAGCTTGGTAGTCGCGTAAAATTGCGTCACACCCCTGAGTTACAATTTATTTTCGATGATTCAATTGAGTACGGTGCTAAGATGGACAACCTGTTGTCAGAGGTGAGAGAAGAATTGCCGGAAGCGGAAACTTCAATTGAGAACGACCCCCAATCCACGCAAGAAAGAAGTGATAGCTGAATCATGCTGGGTGAAGTTACTGAACTAATTGAAAAACATCAAAGTTTTGCCATTACCTCCCACATCAGGCCAGACGGAGATGGATTAGGTTCGTCTCTGGCCCTGAACTGGATTCTGCAAAGCCTCAACAAAAACTCTGAAGTCATCATTTGCGACAATGTTCCCCACGCCTATCAGCAGCTTCCCGGAGCAGAGCAAATCCGTGTAATTCCTGACCTTGACCGTGATTATGATGCGGTCTTCGTCATCGAATGCAGCGATGTTACCCGCCCTGGCCTGCCCCGGCTCAAAAATCAACTGGTCGTCAACATTGACCATCACACCACCACCGAACTTTTTGGCAATTTAAACTGGATTGATTCGACCGCCGCCGCCGTGGGCGAAATGATTTACAATCTTGCCAAAGCCCTGGGAGTAAAGATTACGCCTGAGCTGGCAAGCTGCATTTATGCGGCGTTGCTGACCGACACCGGGTCATTTCATTTCTCCAACACCACCGAACGCACCTTCAAAATCGCCAGCGAATTAGTCAAATGCGGTGCGCAACCCGCCAAACTTTCACAGGCAATTTTTTATCAATATCCGTACGCAAAAATTAAGCTGACAGGCGCGGTGCTTTCGACGTTGCAACGCGATGAAACAGGTCGCATCGCGTGGATCAGAATGACGAAAGAGGCGTTGCAGGAATCTCAGGCCAGCGAAGAAGACACCGACGGAATCATAAATTATCCACTGACAGTTGGCGATGTCGAAGCTGCCGCCTTTTTCCGCGAATTAACGAATTCCGCCATTCGCGTCAGCCTCCGCTCAAAAAATCGCGTCAACGTCGCTCAGGTTGCAGAACATTTCGGCGGCGGCGGGCATAAAAATGCTGCCGGCTTTACCATCAATTCGACCTTTGAAGACCTGAGTCGTGAGGTCCTGAAAAAATTACACGAAGCGGTCGAGACAGCACCCGATGCCAATGGCAGTTCAGGCGTCATCAAACCTAGTTAAGCCTCTACATTTTTTATTAACTCGCTCATCGCTTTCACGCGCCGCACATCTACCTGACCGTTAAATTCCTGTGGCTCGCGCACAAAAGTTCCCAGATGAAAATCACGGATCGTGGTGTTTTCCTTGATCATTCGAATCATCTCATCTGTCATTCCACCGCCCGCCAAAATCTTAATTTCAGGCTGCGCCGCAAGCTCACAATTTTTCAGACAGTGAATTTTTTGTGTCTGGCTTCCCTGTCCGCCGCTCGTCAAAATATAATCAATTTGCGGATATTGTTTGAGTTGGCTAAGCGCAGGAATCGGGTTACTGAGTTCTTCAAAGGCGCGATGAAAAGTACATTTAAGCTGTGGAGCAACAGCCAAAACGCTGGTCAGCAATGCCTGATCAATTGCCTCACCACACAAAAAACCGCACACGATTCCATCAATCGGCAGTGCTGCTAATTTTTTAGCAGTTTCGCACAGCCGTTGTTTTTCGGCTTCATCTGTCACAGTAAAATTTTCCGTTTCCCGCAACATTACGCGCACCGGAATTTTGACCGCGCAGGTAACTTCGCGCACTAAGGCAAAGGGCGGCGTAAGTCCGCCAACGGCAAAATCAGCAATCAATTCAAGACGATCCGCGCCACCTTGTTCAGCGGCGACCGCATCGGCAACCGAGCAGGCAATCACTTCAAACATATTTTGCAGCCCTCGAGAGGCTACACAGTTACCAAAAATCAATTCCCTGAGCAAGGGGTTTCCCTTAGAGCGGTCACGCAGACGAAGAAATTCTTACTGATCGCTGGTCGCTGCCTGCTGACCACTGACCAAAATTGTCGCGCCGCAAGCCAGGTAAGTTTTGGTCAGCGCCCAGTGGTTGGTCTCAAGCCACCCATTCAATCGCAAACCACAATAATCTGCGCAAGCTGGAGAAAGCCTGCAAAAAGAAAAGACGGAAACTATCGTCAGTTTCCGCCTTTTATATTTTCAGATTCGTCGGCAAATCAGAGCAGATTGAAGCTGAACTCTAATTGCATTCTGACCGCGATTGGCTGCCCGTTTCTCACTGCGGGACGAAACTTGATGCGCCTGGCGGCTTCCAACGCCTTTTCAGTTAAACCGTGCGGCAAGCTACGAATAGTCTGGATGCCATAAATTCGTCCGTCCGTGCCAAAAATTATGCTGAGGACGACTGAACCCTGCACCCTGTTTTCACGGGCTTCTTCGGTGTATTTGGCTTTTTCTTTATAAAAAATCGTCGGTCTCAGGTTTTGTGTAGCGTCAGGAACGTCATAACCTGTGCCAGTCTCTGAACCCCTTCCGCCGCCGCCTGGATAGTGCCCATTCTTACCATAACTTTCACCTGGCCCAAGTCCGTCTCCATTACCCAGCCCTAATCCCTTGCCGGTGCTGTTGCCCATTCCGCCGTTGCTGCCTGTTCCGCTGGAAGGTGGAGCGATGGCGCCATCTTCCAAGCCGGTTCGTCCTGGCATCGGGCGCGACAATTTTGGATCACCAAGCAAAGTATCCGGCAACACCAGGGACGAATTACTTTTAGGCGGATATGGGTCAGGCAGCATAATTTGTCGTTGTGAAAATTGTGGTGTGACGCCCCGAGTCGCAGGTTTAATTTCATTGCGTCCGCCGCCACCACCGCCACCTGTGTGCTCAATTTGCGGTTTTTCTCCGCTCGAAATTCCGCCGCTGCCTTTGGGGGCATATTCCGGCGGATTTTTCGGAGTGGTTTCGGGCTGTGTTGGGGCGATCAGTTTGCCCAGAAATGTAAACTTGTCTTCCTGTTGATTATTGGCTGGTTTGGAAATTCGCAAACCTCCCGCAATGATTAATGTCGCCACCAGCAAAACATAACTGGCCATCGCTGCCGCTGTTCCTTTTTGCAAGAGGCGACGGCGGGCAGGATTATTTCTTTCGCCCCGCAAAACGTGATTGAGATAGGCGTGCGGATCACGTTTGAATTCCTGCCAGTTGGCGAGAAATTCGCGGCGCAATCGCGTCAGCAAACCCGTTTGCGGCAAAAGAAATTGCAGTTCGCGTGCCGTATTCGGAAAGAATACAACCTGGCGAACATTGACAAAATCGGCAGCAAAATCAACGCCATGATTCGCTTTAAATCGTGTGAGTGCGCATTGAGCGGCAAACGCATCAGTGCGAAGCTCACTCGCCATTGGCGCAAGCTCCGCAAATATTGCGCTCACGTTTTGGCTGCGCACTAAAACTTTTTCGTAGGTGTGCAAACAATCATTGCACAGGTTCAGGTGGTGATTGACAGAAATGATTTCGTATTGTGTCAATTCGCCATCCAGATGGGCGCGTAAAATTCCTTCGTCAAGACAGATCATAACTTCTCCTGCAAAGCCGCTTGCCTTGCTCCATGTATTGCGCAGAATCGTTGCTCAAATTCGGCTTCAGCGCGTGCCAGCAACGTGCCAATGGAATTGGGTTTGACACCAAAAATCTCGGCTAATTCCTGATAGGAAAGTCCGCTTTGTCGCAGCATTAACAACTGCGACTGCGCCGGTTTCATCGCGGCTAAAACAGCATGGACGCGACGGCGGTTTTCCTCCCGTAAGGCATCGTCAAGCGGGTCGGCTTCTGTTGCGCCGGAATCGTAAGCAGCTTGTCCTGCGGCTTGTTCATAGCGTTTCCGGCGCGCAGAAGCCCGCAAAGCGTCAATGCCTAACCGTGTGGCGACGCGATAAAGCCAGCCGCCGACGTTGTGTTCGCGGTCAGGCAAATTCGTCGCCAGTTGTGGCTGGCGATAAATTTTCCAGAACACATCGCCCGCTAATTCTTCGGCTTGTGCACGGTCGCCAACCAGGCGAAACAGCACGGCTACCACGCGGGCATAATGTTGCAGGAAAATCCGCTCGAACTCGGATTCAGTCCACACGCCCGCGTCCGTTTCACCAGACGGTGCAAGGGACGCGACAGGATGGAGCGCTTCTCTTAATTTTTCTTCTGTGACAACCATTCGGAGGTTCCTCCCAGCAGCATTAGCGTTGTCCATTTTTCAATTCGCTTCGGTTGAAGCTCTTGAGCAATCGTTGTTGCTGATTCATAAACGCCTGCCGGAGAAAGTTTGTGACAGGCGTTAACTGAAATATTTAGCCACGAATTGACGTGAATTGACATTAATTTTTTGCGAGGATTACCAGGATTAGTAGGATTTAGCCGAAAACTCCTGCTAATCTTCTATTTCGCAAGTAGTAATAATCTCTTGTCAGCTAATTGCTGTCTTTTCAATTCGTGCCAATTCGCGTCAATTCGTGGCTCAAATAACATTTATGAAAATCACCAGAATACTTGTCGCTCCAATTATTTCTTTTCTCTTTGCCCAAATTATTTGTGCGCAAACGTTGTCAACCGCGACGCCGGAATCCGTTGGCATGTCGAGCGTACAACTCGCGTATATTGACGAAGCCGTGACCGCTGAAATCGTCAAAAAGCAATTGCCCGGAGCCGTAGTCTTAGTCGGACGACAGGGAAAAATTGTGTATCGCAAAGCCTTCGGAAATCGCGCCCTCGAACCAAATATCGAAGCCATGACGCCGGACACGATTTTTGATTTAGCTTCGCTGACGAAGGTCGTAGCGACGGCGACTTCGGTGATGATTTTGGTGGAGCGTGGCAAGATTCGGCTCGGCGATCCGGTGTCGCGCTACATTCCAGAGTTCGGTGAGATGGGCAAGAAAAATATTACAGTCGAACAACTCCTGACACATCGTTCGGGATTGATGCCGGACAATGTGATTGAGGATTATCATCAGGGTGCAGAAAAGGCGTGGGAAAATATTTGGAAACTCGCGCCGATTGCTGAAGTCGGATCGAAATTTATTTACTCCGATGTGAATTTTGAAGTCCTCGGCGAACTCGTGCATCGCATCAGTGGCAAGCCTTTGAATGAGTTCGCGGCAGAAAATATTTATCGCCCGCTTGGCATGAAAGATACGGGATATTTGCCTGCGAAAAATTTGCAATCACGCATCGCTCCGACAGAAAAATTTTATGATGCAGAGCGAATTGGCAGCAACACGACAACCAATGAAATCAAGCGCGGCATCGTTCACGACCCGCGAGCGTACCTGCTCGGCGGTGTAGCGGGACACGCCGGATTGTTTTCTACAGCGGATGATTTGGCGATTTTCTGCCAGATGTTTTTGAATCAGGGCGAAGTCAACAAAGCACGAATTTTAAGTCCGATGGGTGTGGCGCGAATGATCGAACCTCGCCTTTCAGGAGGCAATGGCAGCGACGGAAACGCACGCGGATTAGGTTGGGACGTGATGACAAGTTTTTCGGCAAATCGCGGCGATATTTTCCCGCTCGGCAGTTTTGGGCATACAGGCTTCACCGGAACTTCGCTGTGGATGGATCCGTCCAGCCAAACATTTGTCGTGTTTCTCAGCAATCGCGTCCATCCAAAACTTGATCCGAAAAAACCTGCGGATGTGGGCAGTTTACGCGCTCGTGTGGCTTCAATTGTAGCGACTGCGATCACCGAAAAATCCGAATGGCGAACCCCTGTCGCATCACTTATTTCTTCCGACCACCGATCACTGACCACCGACCACCAACTTCGTTCACTCAACGGAATTGATGTTCTCGCTCGTGATAATTTTTCAATACTCAAAGGCAAGCGTGTCGGACTCATCACGAATCAAACAGGCAAAGATCAAAACGGCAACAGTACAATTGACCTGTTATTCAAGGCTCCTGGCGTAAAACTCACGACTTTGTTTTCGCCGGAACACGGCATTCGCGGTGGACTGGATCAGGAAAAAATCTCTGACTCGACGGATGAAAAAACAGGGCTGCCGATTTTGAGTTTGTACGATGAAACTCGTAAACCTTCTGACGAAATGCTGAAAAATATTGATGTGCTGGTCTTCGACATTCAGGACATCGGCGCACGTTTTTGGACGTATCCTTCGACGATGGTGTTGGCGATGGAAGCCGCCGCCAAAAATAAAATCAAGTTCGTAGTCCTCGACCGCATCAATCCAATCAACGGCACAGATGTCGAAGGCCCAATCGCTGACGCCGATAAATTATCCTTCATCGCGCACAACCAAATTCCGCTGCGGCACGGAATGACGATGGGCGAATTAGCGCAGCTTTATAACGACGAGCGCAACGTCAACGCAGATTTGCAAATCGTGAAAGTCGAAAACTGGCGACGCAGCGCGTGGTTCGATGAAACGGGGCTGACGTGGATTAATCCTTCGCCGAATATGCGCAGCTTAGCGGAGGCTACGTTATATCCTGGCATTGCGTTGTTAGAGACGACGAACGTTTCCGTTGGACGCGGCACGGATACGCCATTTGAAATTCTTGGCGCACCGTACATTGATGGACGCAAATTGGCGGAGGCTTTGAATGCTGCAAAATTGAACGGGGTGCGGTTTGTGCCTGTGCGCTTCACTCCCAACGCCAGCACGAACAAAGGTGTAGAATGCGGTGGCGTGAATGTCTTCGTCATTAATCGAAACACATTTGAGCCAGTATTGACGGGCTTGGAAATCGCTTCACAAATTTTCAAATTGTATCCAAAAGAATTTAACGTCGAAAAATTTAATCGCCTGCTTGTGAATGACAAAATCTTTGCAGCCTTCAAACAAGGCAGCGAAGCCAAAGCGTTACGACAAATTTGGGAAAGCGATTTGGACAAGTTCAAGGCGCTGCGGCAGAAATATTTATTGTACTAAGTGTGTATATTGGAGATCAGATGCATGATGATGGACGATTTGAGTGGGATGAAGACATAGCGCGATTAATGCAGCCAAGCATGGGGTTTCGTTTGAGGAAGCAAGGCTCGTCTTTTATGATCCTCACGAGGTAGAATTTTTTGACAGAGATCATTCAGACGATGAACCTCGTTTTGCCAGGATAGGTTTATCAAAGAAACGTTTGCTGCTCGTTATTTTTACTCTTCGTGAAGATCGCATTCGGATCATTCACGCTCGAAAAGCAAATAAAATTCTTGAAAAAATGTATGCAGAAGAAATTGATTAGAACTTGGGAAGAGCCAGTAGATAATTCAACGGAGGAAGATGTCGAGGAGGAGTTTCGCTTCAATCCCAAAAGCTGGGAACGATTACCCAACGGCGTCAGAAAAGTTCGCGTCAATATCTGGCTGGACGATGATGTTGTCGCTGAATTCAAAACTCGTGCGGAACAGCCGAATGCGGCTCCGTATCAAACACAAATCAATCAAACCTTACGCGAAGCTTTGGGGAAAAACGCTGCGACCGCTCAGCAAAAAAATCCACCCGCTGTCGCCGCAATAGAGAATCCACAATTTATTTAGCAACTCTCTGAAAAAATTGGCGCATACCTCATCGCGCATACCAGTAAAACAAAACCCAAACGTAAAGCGGCATAGCGCGGAGCGTTTGGAGGGCGGCGACTCGGCGCAGCTTTACGTTCAAACCTGAAATACTGTGGCTTAACCTTGCGGTGCCAACCGCGAACACCCACGCGGCGTCCAGCCGCCGCACACCAAACGCTTCGCCCTTCCCACAGGGTTGCTGCCAGGCAGTTTTTTTATTTACATACGCTTCGATTAAATAGCTTTCTCTAGCCCTCTGCCAATAAATACTGTAGAGTTTCGCTTTCCTTTGCGTTTCCTCCCTTGCCCGATGCCCCAGGGTGAACGATTTATGAAGCATCTCAAGCGCATTTTTATCGCGTTAATTATTGTCTCCGGCTTGTTGTTACTGGCGGTTATTCCGTTGCAGCAAATCGCGGCTCCGTCGGCGCTGGTATCCAATATGGTGGCCCCGCCGCCGAACGAAGTCCGCGCCTTGTGGGTTGTGCGCGAAGCGATGACTTCGCCGGAAGCTGTGAAGGAAATGGTAAAACGCGCCAATGAAGCGGGCTTTAATAATTTGCTGGTACAGGTGCGCGGTCGTGGCGATGCTTATTATCAGGCGCGTTGGGAACCGCGTGCGGCTTCCCTCAAAAATCAGTCCAATGATTTTGATCCGCTCGCTTTGACGATCAAAGAAGCGCATGCGGTTGGCATCAAAGTCCACGCCTGGATTAATACTTTTCTGGTCGCTGATGCTGGCATTCTGCCCGAAGCGCCGGAGCACGCGATGTACAAACATCCTGAATGGCTCGCGGTTCCGCTGGGCATTGCGAATGAGCTTTATCGCGGTGATCCGAAAGCGCAAAATTATTCTGACACGCTGGTCAATTTTGCTCGCAATAACAAAGAGGAACTCGAAGGCATTTTCTTTTCCCCTGCGCACCCCGGTGTCAAAGAACAAATTTATAATCTGTGGATTGACATCACCGAACGCTATGACGTAGACGGTTTGCATTTCGATTATATCCGTTATCCCAATCGCCAGTTTGATTACAGTCGCAC
>JANMKB010000553.1:0-16615 GCA_031371805.1 Blastocatellia bacterium
GCCCGTCCCCGGCGGCCCAAAAAACAAAGCGCGATAGCCCGGTTTGATCTTTTTCTTCATCCCCCATTCGTGCAGGAGTGTGTCGTTGTATTGCAGCCAGTGTTCGATTTCGCGGATTTACCGCAGTGTATTCGGATGCAGCACCAGATCATCCCACTCCATTTCCGTTTCGATATATTCCGCCGGAAAATCAATGCTGAAGCGTGGTTTGCTGACCGTTCCCAACGTGAGTTACTCCACAATTTCCGGGTCAAGAATCAACTGCTCACTCATTACCGGTTCCCCTTCGCGCACAGGTTCGAGCCAGAGAATCCTTTTTTGTGCAAACCAATGTTCACTGCTCACGCAATGCTCCAGTACGGTCATTGGTCAGATAGCGCAAACGCATCAGCGCCTGATGGGCGCGTTCGTGGACGCGATCAATGCGCAAAATCGTTTCTCCATAATGTAATCCCTCATTGTATTGTTGATTGACTTCGCACCAAAGCATCAGTTTGTGCAGCATCTTCAGGTACATCTCCTGAAATCGCACCCGTTCGCACAAACACCAGTCCTGGTACCAGCCCTCCAGCAAATCGCCGCGATATAGTGCTGTAGCGCACCGAAGCGATTGTGCCTGTTCTGGCGTGAGCTGCCTGCCGCGCACCGTTGCGACGGCTGAAAAGGCTGCCTTAAACTCCGCGACATCCACCCAAACGTCGGCCTGAGGATTTACATACACGCATTCGGCGGACGCCAGCAAAACGGGCGGCTCTTCCTGTGACAGAGCCAGTCGCTCCTGAAGTTTCCACAACGCATCCCGCAAATATTTTTTCGATTGCACGGTCAAGGTGCCACCCCAGAGCAGCGTTGCCAGACTTTCATGGGCGGTCATCATCTGCCGATGTAACAACAGGAAACAAAATAGCTCTTCTGGTTTGCCAGTGATGGACGCAGTGGCAAGTTCCTCTGACAGGCAAGCCTGGAAATTGCCAAACAAACGGAATTTTATCCGGGACATCGTAAGCCTCCAATCCTCCGGGGCAGTGTTTCACGGTATAAGTACGCCTGGTTCAAACGAGGCGCACAACTCTGGTTTCAACGGAATTCGCTTTTTCGGAAATTGTCCGCAGGCTCTGAGAATGGCCTTACTCTGGCAGCATCGTTACCGGACAGTACCCACAGATAACGGCTGAAATAGTGCGGTACTTGAATAACTGACTGCGTATTACAATAACTGGGGGATAGTGCTGAGCCAAACCAGGGCTAAACTAAAAGACGGGAATTAAACGGTTCCTGTTAATCCAGGCTGGAGAACTGAAGTTAACCTGACACAAGATGACCGCTTATTCCGCTTGCCACAAAACCAACGTTGCCAGCGATCCTGCAATTAGGGGGGTTACTTTCGTCTGCTGCGCAAGTTGATAACTGAATAATAAAAAATACTATGGCGACAGGGACTTTACACCCGATTGTCTGCCGGGGCAACTGGGGCTGTTATGACTTTTCCAAGCGCGGTGCCTTTTTTTTGACGCAGTGCTTTTTAATTTTGCCTCCAACGCCGTAAATTATTGACCCGTTCACCGCTGCGCGGCGTGATAACATCTGTTGCGATTATTTGGTGAAGGGCTCTTTGCTTTTTCGCAGATTCGATTTTGGAGTACTACATGCGATTCGTAAGATTTTTTTTCTGTGTTTTAACTTTATTATTTATGGGAACCTGGCAGGCAGCGTTGGCGGCTGAAGAGGTTTTATTGCCATTGCCTTTCGAGAATTTGGCGGCGCGTTCCGAATATCAATGGATCAGTGAAAGCTTTGCGATCATGTTTTCAGACCTGCTTGATACACCAGGCTTGACCGTGTTAACCCCGGAAGAAAGAGTTATGGCTTATGAACGGATTGGCATGCGGCGGGGAGATTTGCTCACTCGCGCCACGGAAATCCGCGTGACCGAAGCAGCCCAGGCGAACCTGGCGTTAGTCGGAAATTATGACATCAGCACTGATAACAAATCCGCGACGATTGCCATTACCGCCTGGTTGATTGATACCCGTGAAGGGCGCAAAAAACCATTTAATTTCAGCGGGCCGCTCGCTGATTTGCAAACCATGCAAGGCTTGCTGGCGTGGAGCATTTTGTATGAGCGTGACCCGGCGCTGCCATATTCACAGGAACAATTCAAACGCCGCGCCAAATTAATTCCACCGAAAGCTTATGAGTATTTCGTCAAAGGAATCCAAACCTCCGAGCCAAAATCCCGCGATATTTTTCTGAAGCGTGCGATTAAGGAATTTAATGAGGCGGAATCCGTCGGTCATTATGCACAGGCAATTTTCGAGCTTGGCTGGCTGAAATATCGCCAGAAAGAATATGTCGAGGCTGTCAGAAACTTCAAAGAACTGGTAAAAGACGATCCGCATTATCTGGAAAGCCGATTTTATCTGGGACTGGTTGCCAATTCGTTGAATCAACCAAATGACGCTATCGAAGCTTTTGATAAACTGGCGACTGCTCTGCCGATGATCGAAGTCCTTAACAATGCCGGGGCTTTACTCGTTGCCAAAGGTGATTTAAGTCGTGCGCTTTTGCATCTACAGCGAGCCGCCGCGGCAGCGCAAAAAGATGCAGTCGTGCGCTTCAATTACGGTTATGCACTGTGGAAAAATAAAAACTATGACGCGGCGGCAAACGAATTCAGAGCAGTCATCGCAGGTAATCCCAAAGATGGCGAAGCACAATATTTATTAGCGAAATGTTTGATCGTCATGGACCGAAAAATTGAGGCGGACCAAGCAGACCAGGAAGCTCGGCGTAATCTTACCAACTATGCCAAATGGGAAGTCGCACAGGATAAAATCCCTTCCCTGATTCGCCTTAAAAATGATTTTAATCGGGCAGCCTTTTACAAACTTAGCCGACGGTCCGCATCGGCGACCAATTTGCCTCCGGCCCAGGCTCGTTTGGCACTACAGGGGCTTGACCGCACCAAACAGTTGCTCGCTGAAAAAAATGACGGCGAGGCAATGACCGAATTACAAAAGGTTCTAACCAACGATCCGACTTTAGCGGAGGCGCATTTCCTGCGGGCGCAAATCCTGCAACGTCGCAATGACACAGAGGGTGCGCTCAGCGCTTATGCAGCGGCAATCTACTGGAATCCCCGGCTGGGGCCGGCCCACGTTTCACTCGGACAAATATATTTGACCAGAGGTGATCGGGTGAGGGCGCTGTCGCACAGCAAGTTAGCCATTGAAATTGATCCGCAGAATCGCGAGGCAATGATGCTCAAACGTCAAATTGAAGGTGGCAGATAATTTTTTGTTCAGCCAGCTCCAGACTGAATAATCGCATCAAAATCACCGCAAATTGCAGCGCAGGATTTTCCTCGCGCAAATTTTAAGGCGGAGAGTAGCGATGACTGAGACGACAAACAAAAACCTTCGGTTATTGATTGAAGCCTCCTGGCTGACACCCACGAAAAAGCGGGTGCTGATTGGGGTTTTGTTTTCCCTTTTAATTCATGTCGCTGGAACCATTGGGTTTCGATATTCGTCACTGTTCAGGATGGCCTACGATTTACGCGGAATTGAGTTTGTTGATCGAGAATATGACCGCGTCATTCTGATAA
Organism: Blastocatellia bacterium; assembly: GCA_031371805.1. Lineage (GTDB taxonomy): Bacteria > Acidobacteriota > Blastocatellia > RBC074 > RBC074 > JAFDVL01. The sequence continues at coordinate 3,608 of JANMKB010000553.1, forward strand.
AATTATCTACGCCATTAAAATACCCAGGCGGATACATCGGTTTTACAACTCCTGATAAGACGCTTGATCTGGAAAAATTAAAAGCGGAAGAGATGCGGCGCCAGAAAGCACTGGAAGTCGCCAAAAAACGGGCTGAGAGTATTGCTGAGAAAAAAGAAATTGACCGCAAAAGAACTAAAGAAGTAACAAACCAGCAGGTCGTCGCGCAAAAAACTGAGCCTGAAGCAAAACCAACCCCAAAACCCGCGCCAGCAGGTTTCAAGCCGATTAATACCAGACCGATCAGAGAGCAAATTCAGCGGCTGTACGAGTTGAAGCAGGAAGGTAAGCTCGTCTTCAATGAAAATAATTTACGCGTAGGTGTCAGCGGCGAGGTGAAGGCGGACGGCTCTATTGTTAATTCCCGTGTGTTTATTGCTTCAGGGAATCCCCAGATTGACCGGGCGGCAATATCTGTCCTTGATGCCGTGAGCGAAAGCCGCGCCCTTGGTCCGTTGTCACAACTAACCTCACTTTCGATGATTTTGACGGTAGATGGACAACGAGCGCAATTGGTAACGACCGGATTTGCACCCAATATGGAAGCCGCGATTAATTTGCAAAATATTGCCCAGGTGGCGCTGGCGTTAGGGCGCAGAGTAAAAGCCAGCGATCCAGCATCAATGATTTTACTGAATAATATTAAAGTCACTCAATCTGGTAACCGAATTCAGGCAACCATTGCAGTTCCTCGTCAGGCCGCCACTGAGACCCTTGCCAAAACGATGGCGAAAAGTGTCGGAAATAATCAATAACTCCTCCCGTCAACTACTTTCTGAACTATTCTTTCTGGCAAATCAGACTATCTGGTATTAATAAAGCTGAGCAAAATCATAAGTCCTGTTAAAGATTATTTTAGCGCAACTTGAGTTACAAAATATTTCTCAGGCATTAGCCGCCTTACTATCACTCTCAATTTTATTTAATTCAGCCTAATCTTTAGAGTAATCTAATCTTATGGTTTCTTAGAACTCTCTATTAATCCATTTTATCGGATTAACTATAAAAAACTGTATCTTTAGACCTTTCTAATTAACGATAAATCAATCCGCTGCAAGCATTTATACAAATATCATTTTTGGCCTGAGAGTGGCGTTGCGACTCCAGGCAAAGCAAGGTGAAAGCTTGTAACCAGATAAGATGTTTTTAACTAAAGTATTCAGGCTAATAGTTAATAAAGGCTAAAGATACTATATTGGGGGAAGTATGAAAGTAGTAACAAAGTTGAACACTGGAAGGGTAAAACCAATTATTTTGACAATCTCTCTTTGCTTATTCTTAATAAGTTTTTTTACGCAAAACTCTATTTTTGCGCAACAGACTACTGGGAATATCCGAGGCGTCATAAGTGACCCAAGTGGCGCAGCAATTGCAAATGCAAAGATTACAATTCTTGATCCAAAAACGAATACCAGGGCCAATACGCAAAGTTCAAATTCAGGTGAATATGAGTTTAAAAATTTACCGGTTGGGGATTACAAAATCACGATTGAGGCAGCCGGGTTTAAGTCATTAAATCTGACTGATGTTCGAGTACAGTTAAATCAGACGACTGATGTTCCAGCCAGTGTTGCAGTAATCAGTCGATGTCTCAGCCGCCGGAGCAGAGCTGGTGGACACAACCACCAATTTGTCGAAAGGTTTTAGTGAAAGACAGGTAATTGAATTGGCGCAAACCGCAAGTGGAGCAGGCATTTATAATCTCGCCTTAATTGCTCCGAATGTCTCCAGCAGCGGCGGAGTTGGCGTTGGTGTCGGTGGCTCAGTCGGCGGACAACGGCCACGTAACAATAATTTTGTGGTTGATGGCATTGATAATAATGACAAGGCAGTAACCGGGCCACAGGTTTATATTTCGCCTGAATCAGTGGCTGAATTTTCACTGCTGTCGAATCAATATGCGGCTGAATTTGCTCGCTCAACCGGTGGTCAGTTTATTACGGTGACGAAGAGCGGAACCAACGATTTTCATGGGACGGCCTATTCTTTCTTTCACAACAGACATTTGAACGCGCTGGACACGCAGGACAAATTAAAAAACATTACCAGATGCTATACAGTTGGTAATGATAGTTGCATACCGCGTAATGATTATGGTCGATTTGGATTCAATATCGGTGGGCCGGTAATTCTGCCGCGCTTTGGTGAAGGAGGAAAGGCAACGATTAACGGAAAAGATAAACTCTTTTTCTTTGCTGGTTACGAACGCTTACAGACCGGAGCAGCAGCTGGAGCATCAGCGATTCAGGCTCCAACGGCTGCTGGATTTACGGCGCTGGGGCAAATCACTGGTCTTTCGGCCAGAAATCTAAACATCTTCAGACAGTATATTCCGGTTGCGCCAGCGCAAACCGGAACGGACTCTATTCTGATTAATGGAGTTACGATTCCGGTTGGCAATGTTAATGTTCCGTCGCCAAATTTCGCTTACAATAATTATGTTGTAGCTAATATTGATTATACGCAGAGTGACAGAACCCAGCATCGCGCCCGGTTTAATTTTAATCAGAACCAGTCCATTGATACTGCGGCTTCCTTACCTGCATTTTTCCTGCTTACCCCCTTCGACACACGCTTATTTTCTTACACGTTAACGCACGCTTTCACCACCAAAATAAGTAATGAAACACGTCTTGCTTATCGTCGTTCGGTGAGCGACACACCAGCCGGTAATTTCCAATATCCGGGGCTGGATCAGTTTCCTAACGTTACCTTAGGTGACCTGGGAATTAATATTGGGCCGGATCAAAATGCGCCACAATTTAATATTGAGAACAACTACCAGTTTGTTAACAATTTTTCCTACTTAATCGGAAATCACTCCACTAAAGTTGGGGTTGATTTTCGTAAAATAATTTCACCACAATCATTTGTCCAACGACAGCGCGGCGATTACTCTTACAACAGTACTGAAACTTTCTTAAAAGATATTAGTCCTGAATTTGCTGAACGCTCGGTTGGGGTTTCTCCTTACTACGGTGATCAGAAATTACTCTTCCTGTTTGCTCAGGACGATTGGAGAGTCCGGCCAAATTTAACGTTGAACCTGGGTATTAATTATGCCTGGCAGCAATTACCGTTTACGGCGCGGCAACAAAAATTGAATGCTGTTTCTTCTGTCCCCGGCCTGATTGATTTTCGAGAACCTCAGGCCCAGACCAAAAACTTTGCGCCGCGTATCGGACTTGCTTATTCGCCAAATTATAATGGTGGATTACTTGGTTCCATCTTTGGCAATGGGGGAAAAAGCTCTATTCGCGCCGGATTCTCGATGGCGTATGATGTAATCTTCGACAATCTTTACATCCTGTCATTACCGCCACAATTTAATCAAACTCGTGAGGCAGACCCTGGCATTCCGAATTTCCTGGCGAATGGTGGGATCGCGCCAACTCCCAACCCGATCACTGATCCGGCGGTAGCAAAAGCCAGTACATCAGCCTTTATTCCCGATCAAAAGGTTCCTTATTCGATCACCTATTCCCTTAGTTTTCAGCGCCAGTTTGCCAAAAACTGGTCGTTTGAAGCGCGTTACCTGGGAACAAGAGGGGTTCACCTGTTGACCCAGAATCGGATCAATATTCGGTCTGTCGTAAGTGGCAGTAATTCCCTGCCTACTTATTATACTGCCCCTACACAGACACAAATTGATGCCTCCACTCTCACACTGGCTCAAATTCAAGCCACCTCGCGTTATGTCCCGGCCTACGCGGCTGCCGGATTTAATCAGGCCCCGTTAGTGGCGTTTTTATCGAATGGAAATTCCACTTATAACGGCTTCTCAGCGCAGGTCACAAAACGCCTGAGTAACAGCTGGCAAACCACCGGAGCTTATACCTGGAGCCATTTAATTGATGACACCACCGCTGAGGTTTTCAGCACGGTATTATCACCACGCCGAGTACAGGATTTCCAAAACCTGCGCACCGAACGCGCAACTTCAGCGTTAGACCGCCGTCATCGTTTTGTCATTTCCAGCGTTTATGAATTGCCTTTCTTTAAGGATAGTTCAAGTATGCTTTTGCGCTCATTGCTAGGAGGCTTTAGTTTTGCCGGAACGTATGGCTGGGAATCCGGCCCGGAAGCGACAGTCCGAAGTACAGTTGATTCGAATCTTAATGGTGACAATGCTGGTGACCGGGCAATCTTTAATCCTAAATGGAGTTAAAGGGACTGCCAGCCCTGTTACCACTTTACTAAAAACCTGTACGGCCTTTAATGCTCAGGGAAATTGTACACAATCAGCCGCTTCCCGCACAGTTGGGTATCTGGTCAACAACCCCAAGGCGCAATATATCCAGGCAGGCCCTGGTACAATCGCAACCAGTGGGCGAAATACTCTGGGGCTGCCAGGGATCAATAATCTTGATTTTTCAGTCTTTAAGAATTTCCAACTTTATGAGAATTTGAAAATTCAAGTCCGCGCCGATTTATATAATGCGTTCAATCATGCGCAATATACACCTGGCTCCGTCAACGGTGTAGAGGCTGTATCCCAGACTGGTAGTCCGGTAACCAGCCTGTTAGGGATTGGCCTTAACCCCTCGCTCTTCAACCGTCCTGACCTTGTTTTCAGCAGCCATCCAAGAATTATTCAATTGGGACTAAGAGTTAACTTCTAACCGAAGTTAGTAATTCAGACCTGAGCGAATTAACAAAGAGAAAGGGCAACTTGAATAAGTTGCCCTTTCTCTTTTATCAGTTACTGATTTGATAAAAAATTCGTTTTGAACTTTTTATTAACAATTCGGTCAATCAAGTTTATATCATTACTGGAGGCGGAGTCCGGCCCGCAATCGTCCAATCCGTCCATCAGGGTTAATTACATAAACGTCACGCGTTCCCAGAGCCGCAGTACTGGATACCGAAACTCGTGTCGTAATCGTACTTTCTGTTACGATGCTTGAGAAACCTGAATTAATATCATCGCTCAGATAAATTCGCGCACCCGCCACAAACCCAGTGCCCGTAACGACAACCGCATACTCCTGACCACGTGACATTCTGTTTGGATCAATTGCTCTGACCGAGAGCTGGCGGGATGTCACCTGAACAGCGGCTGGCAGACTGCTGTTAATGCCGCCCCGACCATCATTAACGGTCAGCACAATTGCGTGACTACCGATTCCCAGCTTAACTTCCGCTATCACGCCCTGCGCAATGACCTGTCCATTATCGCTCCATTGATAAGTCAGGCTGTCAAGATCAGGATCAGTGGAAGCTGTCCCATCCAATTGCAGGACAACCCCACTTATATCGGTGGCTTCAATGGTTGGCGGTAAGGGTGCCATCACGGCCTTGGGCGCACGATTGCTGCGTCCGCCGCCTGTGGGGCCGATTCCGCTGCCGGTATCATCGTTGGGAATCTCACTGACCGCAATCAGGAAGGGCAACGTCATGTAGTTCTGACGATGATTATCACTTACCTGGATTTGCGCAACTGCAGGCACAGCATTGGCATTAATCGGGCCAATAAAAAGTGTTGCTTTGCGTTGTACCGGATCAAAATTGCCAAGCGAGACCCTGGCTGCAGTGCCCAGCAAGCGGAAGGTTACTGAATCCCCATCCAGATCGTCAGCCTGCAAAGTAACCTGACGAAGCTCGTCGGGCTTAACATACTGGTCGTTAAGATTCGCTAAAAATGGCGCTGTGCTGCTGGCAATCCCACCTGTTTGCGGGGCATTACTGCCCGCGCTCACGGTAATTTCCAGCGTCGCTGTTGCTTTATTGCCGGACTTATCAGCGGCAGTGAAAGTAACCGTGCTTGTGCCCAGTGGGAAAACACTGCCGGACGGCCTGGACGCCACGACATTAACCCATCCATCAATACTATCGTACGCAACTGGCAGAGTGAAAGTCGCCGCCGCACCAGTTCCACTGGTAGTCAGACTGATCGCCGAGGGGAGACGACTAATGGTAGGAGCCTTAGTATCCTTAACATCAAAGGTCTCAATAAATGGATCACCTGACTGTCCGCTCGTATCGGTCACGACTAACATTAATTCATGATGGCCGATACTCATCCGATAATCAGCAATGACTGCAATGGACACTAATTTCCCATTGTCGTACCACTCGTAAGACAAAGTATCTTCCGGGTCTTCGTCACTTGATGACGTAGCGTCCAGACGCATAATCGTCCCGGCGCTACTCCGTGCTTCGGGATTAAAATTGGAAGAATCAAAACTAGCGAGTGGCACATGATTGTTGGGATTTCCCGACGGAATTTTTAAGGTAAAGCTGTCCATCGTCGAGAAAATATGCAGACTGCCGCTCCCCGTAAGACCGCCAGACCAGCCTTCAGGAACAGTTGGCGTGATGGGACTGAGCGCAGTATTGGAATATACCGCCAGCGTAGGAGAATTAACCGTAACTTTCATCCAGCCAGCATTCGCCTGAAGCGCGGCAGCAGGCAAAGTCGGATTAAAGCGCAGTGATATCAGATCTCCCAATTTAGTTTCGGTCGCCCCAAGCAGCGCGGTGTAACCAACCAGTGAATTATCAAAGACCTTAACAGTCGCTCCGCCGCGTGTGATCGGCACATCAAGTAAAGAACTGGCAATCCGATGATAACTTAAATAGGAATTATTGGAGGCCTGGTTGGGAATTGAGCTAAGCGTCCAAACCGCCGGTAAACGATCAAATTGTGCATCGTCAAAAATCAGATCAGCAGTTATCAGGTCACTATTCCGTGCCACTGCTCCGTCTGAGTTCTTAGCAACAGCCAGCGCATTGAAAGCGGTTGTCAGGCCATTGGCTTCAATCACCTGTGAGCTGCCAGTCAAATAATTAAATTTGCTGACCTGGGCGCCAGAGTTAATCGCCATTGCCATCACCCAGCCACGCTTGTTAAGTGTCACGTCACTGGCTTTAATTGACTTGGCCTGTAATGGCTCAATCGTTACAATTTTTTCCACGACTTCAAGCGTTGGCGCAACAGAATTAAAGAAAACCCGCACGCGCGCTTTTTGCGTTGGATGAGTATTCGTCAAGTTGATCAATGTGGCCCCAAGCGTGCCACTCACAAATCTGGGGAAGAGCAAAATGCTTCCCGCTTTGCTCTCGCTCGCGCCCGTCGCCCCATTAATCGGCTCAAACTGATCCTGCGTAGGCAATTCAGGCGCAGATAAAATAGTAGGAATTTTAGCGGTCAGACTGATAGAGTAAGTTTCCAGCCAGCTAAGTACCTGTAAGTTAACCGCTCCATGTTTGGGTTTTCCAGTCAATGGACTGAAGGCCACGCCAAAAACCGGCGCATCTTTTACCTTGCTGCTATCCGACACATCCTGCACTTTAAATGTCGCCCAGCCGGGATTGCCAGGTTTAATAAACTTTGCCAGTGGTTGATTGCTCCAAATACTGCTGGCGATGTCAATCAATCCACAGGCCAAACCAGGGATAGTAGTGGGGTAATCCTTGCCAGCCTGGTCATAAACAGTCGCCTTGAGGCTGAAATCGTTAAAGCTATTCGGATCACCCAGACGGGTTTGGAGTGAATAGAGCGAAAATTCAGCATTCACTGATTGCAGATTATCCAGGGCGATGGTCTGGGGAAGCTGGTCAAATTGCTGCCCGTCAAATTTCAGGTCAAATGTTTTTCCATTCCCACTTGCAGACCCCGCTGTCCGCTTGGCGACAGCAAAGGCGTTGTAGCTTCCTTCATAATTCTGCCAGTCACGCACTGTCGCGCTCCCGACAATCCAGTTGAACTGGGTAGGCGCTCCGGTCGAATTCACGACCATAGCAATTAAATATCCGGTCGAATCAGGAAATTCCTTGCTGGCTAATAAAGAACGGGATTGATTGGCTGCCAGATTGATAAATTTTTCGTCAGTCGTGCAATCGTGGACGGCAATGAGCCGTAAGGTTGCCGCATCAGTGGGATTAGTATTAGTCAGGTTGACGACAGTGTTGACCTTATCAACCTGGGTCGTATCACTTGTATATGCATGGAAGAAAAGAATCGTCCCGGCTTTGCTGCTGCTCGCATTGCTTTTGGGCGAACTGGAACCGACCTGCGGAGTAGGCGGTGTCACAGGCCCTTGCGCCTTGACCGAATTTAGCGTTGGGTAAATGACCGCACCTGCGAGTAAACCCACGAGCAGTGACCATAACAGCAATTTTTTGTGTTGCGCTACGGAACGGATTAAAACGTGCGTAAAATTTGAGGAAATGAGGTTGGATTTCATACGGTACTCCATGAATTTCTTCCTTGCAGGATACCTGTCATTTGGCAGAGGGGTCGTGAGAATTCCTAATGACAGATTTCGATTGTAGCAGACGATTTCCGCGTGCTGTTGCCTTGTAGCAGGCAGATAAGGGCAAAGCCTTAGCAGCGCAGAAAAACCACCGAAGTCCCAGTGAAGTGAGCTATGATTGTTTGTGGTTGCCGGTAAAACAACCTTAATCCGCTGGCGTAAGCGGATGTAGCTTACTAAAAAGGAGTCAGATTGCACTTTAAAACCTGGTGAGGGCTTGCCTGATCACCTTTCAATACTTTTGTAAAAGTTACGAGTTAAGATTACCACAGACAACCAAAAAATCACAAGAAAAGAGTTTTTTTGCCATTTACGCTTTTCTCTCCTGTAAAAAAATCTCCCTGCTCACTGGCGTTACGCTAACTTCAGATACAGAAGCCATAAGTTGTGGATTAGATTCTTACCTGAACCTGCGCTATATTATTGGGTTTTACAACTATGATTTTTATCGTTTTACGGAGACAACTGCACCTTGAACAATAACTCTTCGCCCTTTTCATCTATCAATGACACCAGAGATTTTCGGCTGGGGATCACAGATTTTACTTATGCTGATTTGTATCAGCCAGAGCGATTGCGCGATCTCGCCGAGGCTTTTTATCAAACGATTGAAAAAACTGACGCCGAACTGTCCGCTCAATTCACACAATACCGAATTGCCAAAGGCGAGGGCTTTACCCAAAAAGACGAATCAAATTTACTGGTTAAAGTCGCGCCCTATCTGAGCAATTTTGTCGCCCGACTTTTTGACGTGGAAGCAGCGCGTGAAATTCACCTTAGTATTGCCGCAAACGAAGCCGTACTTTCTGACTTCAAAAAATTATTTATTCAACGCCGTGCAAAAAAGCTCAAGGCTGAACTGCTCGAAACCGCTGTTACCGAATTTGCCGCGCTTGATATAAAAGTCCACCAAGCAATCAAAGACGCCGCCACCAACGACGAAGAGTTAGCCGTGGCAAAATTCTGGCAGGCACATAAGGACGATCACGAAACGCTGCACTGGCTGGAACAGTGGGCTGCCGCTTTGCCACAGGTTGAGCCTGCACGAATGGCAAACTGGTTGAGCTATCGTTCGCCGCACGCCCTGGATTATTCACATCTGGTGAAAATCGAACGCCGCAATCCTGCTATTCCTGAAATGATTGTTGGCCCGGATGCCACGTTGCGCCGCCGCGACGGATTCAAGTTGACTGATGAGCGGATGAAGAATCGTCAGATACTCGACGAAGCGCATTATTGTTTGTATTGCCACGAACGCGATAAAGACTCTTGTTCATCAGGCTTTATTGAAAAAGATGGCTCCTATCGCCAAAACCCGCTGCACATTTCGCTGGCCGGATGTCCGCTGGATGAAAAGATTTCGGAGATGAATTTGTTGCGCGGCAAGGGCGATGTGCTGGGAGCGCTGGCGCTGGCAATTATTGATAATCCAATGTGCGCCGGCACCGGACATCGCATCTGCAACGATTGCATGAAAGCCTGCGTGTTCCAAAAACAGGAGCCGGTCAACATCCCTGAAATCGAAACCGGAACGCTGACAGATGTGCTAAAAATGCCGTATGGCGTCGAAATTTATGCACTGCTCACGCGCTGGAATCCGCTCAATATTAAGCGTCCATTCGCTGCACCTTATAATGGTAAAAATGTTTTGGTAGTCGGACTCGGCCCCGCTGGTTACACGCTCGCGCATTACCTGCTCAACGAAGGTTTTGGCGTCATCGGTATTGATGGTTTGAAGATTGAACCTTTGCCAAAAGAATTAACTGGCGAAGGTGGTAATTTGCCAAGACCAATTCGTGACTGGGCGGAAATTTATAAGCAGCTTGATGAGCGTGTGCTCGAAGGTTTTGGCGGCGTCAGTGAATACGGAATTACGGTGCGCTGGGACAAAAATTTTCTTACGCTCCTGCACCTGATCCTGGCGCGGCGCGATCATCTGCGAATTTACGGCGGCGTCCGTTTCGGTGGCACGATGACAATTGAAGATGCCTGGGAGTTGGGCTTTCATCACATTGCGATTGCCACGGGCGCAGGCAAGCCAACGATTATCGGGATGAAAAATAACCTGATTCGTGGCATCCGCAAAGCCAGCGATCTGTTGATGGCGCTCCAATTGACAGGCGCATTCAAAGAAGAAACGATAGCGAATTTACAGGTGCAATTGCCCGCGATTGTCATCGGTGGCGGCCTGACGGGAGTTGATACTACGACGGAAATTGCGGCGTATTATCCGGTGCAGGTTGAAAAGATGCTGCATCGCTATGAGTCGTTAGCCGCCGCTATCGGGGAAGAAAAATTCTGGCAGGCTTATCCAACCGCTGACGACAAAGCTTTGCTCCAAAAATTCATCGAACACGGACGCGCCATTCGTGCTGAGCGAGAACGCGCCAGCCTCGCCAGTGAAGAGCCGAATTTCGTCCCCCTGGTTCGGAGCTGGGGCGGTGCAACGCTCGTTTATCGCAAATCATTACAAGACTCTCCCGCCTATCGGCTCAATCACGAGGAGGTTGCTAAAGCGCTCGAAGAAGGCATCAGCATCGTCGAAAACATGAATCCGGTCGAGGCAATTCCTGATGAATCCGGCGTCGTTTCCGCGCTCAAATTTGAGCGGCAGGCGATGGATGAAAACGGCAAATGGCACAGCACGGGCGAATTTATCACCCTGCCCGCCAGAACAGTTTGCGTCGCCGCCGGAACCAGTCCGAACGTGATTTACGAAAAGGAATACCCCGGCACGTTTGCGATGGATGAGCGCCAGCAATATTTTAAGGGCTTTAAGCTGAACAACAACGGACAGCCCGCGCTTGAGCCGGTGAATAAAGGCGAAGTCGGCTTTTTTACTTCATATCAAAGCAACGGGCACTACATCACATATTACGGCGACAATCATCCTAAATATGCTGGCAATGTAGTCAAAGCGATGGCTTCGGCAAAGCACGGCTACCTTGAAGTCGCACGAATTTTTGCAACTGAAAATTCGCAGCTTGATCCGGCGCAACAAGCACAACGCGAGGCCTCGTTTACAAAATTTGCAGCGCACCTTGACGATCAGTTGATTGCCCGTGTGGTGCGCGTCGAACGCCTGACACCGACGATTATTGATGTGATCGTTCACGCTCCGATGGCGGCGCGCAAATTCGAGCCGGGTCAGTTTTATCGTTTGCAAAATTTTGAGGTTAACGCTCCTGAAGTCAAAGGCACGCGCCTGATGATGGAAGGACTGGCGCTCACTGGTGCGTGGAATGACCCGGAAAAAGGCCTGCTTTCGATGATTGTGCTGGAAATGGGCGGCAGTTCAAATCTTTGCGCGGCGCTCAAACCCGGCGAAGAAGTCATCGTGATGGGGCCGACGGGAACTCCGACGGAAATCCCGGAAAACGAAAATGTGTTGTTAGCGGGTGGTGGCCTGGGCAATGCAGTATTATTCTCGATTGCCAAAGCGCTGAAGGCAAAAAATAATCATGTAATTTATTTTGCCGGTTACAAAAATGCCAGCGACGTTTTCAAACGGGAAGAGATTGAAGCCGGCACAGATCAAATTATCTGGTCTTCGGATGTTGGCACAATTCAACCGCATCGTCCGCAGGACAGCAGTTTCAATGGCAATATCGTGCAGGCGATGCAGGCTTACAACGAAGGAAAACTGGGCGAGCGAATGCTCCGCCTCTCCACAATTGATCGCCTCATCGTGATCGGCTCAGACAAGATGATGGGGGCTGTCAAAGTTGCGCGCAAGGGCGTTCTGGCTGAACATTTAAACCCCGACCACGTGGCTATCGGCTCCATCAATTCACCCATGCAATGCATGATGAAAGAGGTTTGCGCCCAATGTCTACAAAAACATATTGATCCGGTTACAGGCAAAGAAAGCTTTGTCTTCTCGTGCTTCAATCAGGATCAGTTGCTCGACGCCGTAGATTTTGGACACCTTGATGATCGCCTGAAAGCCAACTCAGTCCAGGAAAAACTGACCCGGCAGTGGCTCGGCTATTTGTTAGAGGGCGGAGAGGTGCAGGCAATTTAAAAATGAAAGAGTAGCGCAACCTTTCCAGTTTGCGTAGTGTCAGCTACCAGCCAGGGAGTAGCACAGCCGGGAAAGGTTGCACTACTCCTGCTACTACTATTCTTGTTTTTAAAAGCTATCGCTAAGCGAACATAGCTGGTCGCTGATTTGACAAGAGTGAAATTTAGAATTATTCTAATTCCAGTTAATGAGGCGGAAATGAAAAGGCAATTCAGCACAGAACAAGCTTCTCTACCAAAGCTCACCAAACAGCGTGAAGCGGTGTTGACGGTGGTGCGCACCAATGATGCGCACTTAACTGCCAGTGAAATTTACGCGCTGGCGGGAGCGAAGTTACCAGGCATTAGTTATGCAACGGTGTACAACTCTTTGCGATTTCTCACCGAGGCCGGGCTGATTAACGAGATTACTTTTGGTGCTGGGGCAAGTCGGTTTGATCGCCGCATTGATCGCCACGATCACGCGATTTGTACCGCGTGCGGTACGCTGGCGGATTTCGAGGTTGAAGAAATCTCAGGCTTAATGCAAATGGCGGCACGGCGGTCGAAGTTCAAAGCTGAATCGCTTCATCTGACACTTTATGGGCTATGAGCGCAGTGACGCTCAGCGCAGTGAACCCGGGCGGCTCACCAGCAAACGTGTTATTTAATTATACTAAATTCAAAAGAGGAGAAAATTATTATGTCC
>JANMKB010000614.1:0-19591 GCA_031371805.1 Blastocatellia bacterium
ATCAGCAAGTATTACACCGTCAGCCAAAATCACGCCATCAGCGAGAATTATACCGTCAGCAAGTATTACACCGTCAGCCAAAATCACGCCATCAGCGAGAATTACCCCATCAGCTAAAATTACGCCCTGGGGAGAAATTAAATTTTGATCAACTACCTGCTGGCCATTTGCGTAGTTCACCATGTCTGCCAGAATCACGCCCTGGGCATAAGCGCCCTGCCAATTGGTCATCAATCCGCTGCCCGAAGCGAAGTTGTGCTTCAGGATTACACCTCGTCCCCAGTTACAAATTTCTCCAGCAATTTGACTGGCCTGGCTGGCTGGTAAGCTTCCGCCGTTCAGCATGTTTTGGCCATTGGTTAGTAAGTGCGCATCAGGTGAGACCATTGCCGCAAGGCGAGCCGCGCCTTCGATATTCAGCAAACCTGCTCCCTGCTCAAGGTTGTTCAGGCCATGAATTGGTTGCGCTGAATACATCAAAATAGCTTTGACCAGATTTGGCGTCAGGTTGGGATTGGCCTGTAATAATAAGGCGGCGGCTCCGGCGACTACCGGGGCGGCGGCTGATGTCCCGCTCAGGCTGAGCAACTGATCGGCGGGATCCGCCGCGTTTCCGACCTTCAATTCAGGATGAGCATTGGCCAGATAGCTGCCACTTGCACAAGCGCCAACTAATTTATTTCCCGGTGCCAGCAAATCAGGCTTAATCAAATTATCGTAATGTTTGACTCCCTGCGCATTGATTGTGTAACCACGCGTTGGTCCATGTGAGCTGTAGGTAGCAATTTTATCGTCGGAGCGATTGTTTGTGCCAAGCGTATTTGCCGCTCCCACAGTGATGACTGAAGGCTCAATGCCAGGCGAATGAATTGTGCCATAAAGTTTTTGACCACTGGCAGATTTTCCTAGGTTCCCAGCCGCACAGACAACCACAATTCCGGCATCGTGAGCGCGTCGCACCGCCAGGCACAATGGGTCTGTCAGGTAGCTGTCAACTGCCAATGTACCCAGGCTCATATTGATAACCCGAATGTTATAAGCATTTTTATTGGTGATGCACCAGTCCAGCGCCGCCAGAATACTGGCTGCCGAACCCTGACCATTATTATCCAATACTTTCAGGTTAATGAGGTTCGCGCCATTGGCAATCCCGCTATAGGCGCCACCCGCGACACTAACACTGCCCGCAATCATTGAGGCGACGTGCGTCCCGTGTCCAAAAGCATCATTGGTGTTTCCCTGACCAGTAAAATCCTGGCGAGTAATCACGCGCCAACTGTCAATCAAATGATGCGTTTCATCAATGCCGCTGTCCAAAACAGCAATGCCGATGCCGCGTCCATTCACAGGAGCTTGATTGAGCGGCGTGGTCAGCGTGCGAATTAATGACGCTCCGGTGGTTTCTTCAACATGACCGAGCGCCTTAATTTTACGATCTGGCGAAAGGTAAGCAAAAGCGGAATCTCCCGCTAACTCAAGGGCGCGATCAAGCGGCAATTCGACGGAGACGAGGTTTAATTTGCCATAAGATTTTTTGATATTTGCCCCGGCGGCTCGCAGCTTATTTAAGTGCTGAGAATTTATTGCTCCTTCCGTTTGAATAATAAAAGAGCGAGTCTGTGAGAGCCGCGACGATAACTTTCGTTTGGCAATCAAATCAACTTCTTCGCGTAAATCGCGGGAGATTTTAGCTGTCTGATTGCGCCCCAGTGAATTTCGCAGCGTGACTTCTTTACCTTGCGCATAGGCACTGACCGCCAGTCCCAAAATAATCAGGATTGCTAAAAAGAGTGAGGGGTTACCTACTTGTCTTCTGCCAATTTCTTCATACCCAGATAGATTTTTTGAATTCATTATGTTTGACCTTGTGAACGAGATTGCCTCCACAGCTAATCTCTGGGGGATAGGGAACGACCAATGATTGGCGCACACGAATCCAGCGGAATTGAATTCACCGGATCACGAGGTGATGCCAGGACACAGTCGAGGACATTAAAATTTTCGGATATTCGCTTCCTGGGTTGTTATTTTGGAGTCTTATGAAGAGGTTCCCTGGGGAGGGACAACGATGACTCCTGGCTGTTTCAGCAACGTTTAACTGCTGAGCGAGAGTTATTCTAAATGCCACGATTTTATTGTCAACTTCTTTTTTTTTTGATCTTAATTTTTCCTGTTTATCGTTCAAACTGACCTTTTTTGGGGGATTTTGGTCTTTATTTTGCCGGGAGCCGGGACGGCATCTGCTAGAAAATTAACCATTTTTTTCATTGGCTGCGTATTTTTTCGGGAAAAGGGCTGGCTAAATTTATTGACTAATGTTGTGATAGCTTTCTACTATTTATGTATTATCCGGTTGGCAATTGACCGCTACGGTCACACGTCACTGCAACCGGCGAGATTCTGGAAGAATAGGGAGAAAGGGAAGGGATATGCCTGTCAATGAGAACATCAGTCTAAGCTATGGTGAGGACGCCTTAAAATCATTATTTGCAGATGTTTTTCAGCAAGTCTCAAAACGAAGTGCGCGACCAGAAGTGAGCGTTTCTTTTTATCCTTTTGCCGGGCTGAATAACACGATTCGGATTCGTAATCAGCGGCTTTATGTCAGAGTCTCAGACATTTTGCGGAATGCGCCGCGCTCTGTTCATCAGGCGCTGGCATATATTCTGGTAGGTAAGCTTTTTAAAAAGCGTCCGCCGGCTGAGCATGAAGTTCGCTATCGGCAATACGCTTACCAGCCGCAAATATTGCGTGCTTCAGACCTGGCGCGGCAGCGGCGCGGACGTAAACAATTGCATGGCTCTGCCGGACAGTACTACGATTTGCAGCGCGTATTTGTCCGCCTCAATCGCCACTATTTTGAAAATACCTTACCCTGTCCAATTCTGAGTTGGAGCGCCCGTTGTACGAAACGCATTTTGGGACATCACGATGCGGTGCACGACACCATTGTGATTAGCCGTTCGCTTGATGCCGCCTCCGTCCCAGGTTTTGTCGTTGAATATGTGCTTTATCACGAAATGCTGCACATTAAGCATCAGGCGCGTGTCGTGAATGGGCGACGGATGGTTCACACGCCGGCTTTTCGGACGGAGGAGAAACGCTTTGTAAATTATCAGGTTGCCATTCACTGGCTTGATAATTTATCCAGACGCCGCTGATGCGTCAGAATTTTTTGTCGCTCGACAGTGCTCTGATCCCTGGCTATAATCCGGTTTGGATAAAGCTTTCTGCATTTCTTTCTTTTTAGCGAAAACGCTTTTCCTGGTAAGCAAAATTACCATGGAATTATTGTTACTTTGAGGCTATAGCACTAGCAACAGGATAAATCCTGATAGTTGCAGGTAAGCAGAAAATAAGCTCAGTGAACCGCGACTACAAATCCCATCTACCCCCTGAAATCACCGATTGAGGAGTATTTATGGCAAAGAGAAATTTTAAAACCATCTATCGCATACTATTTACAATTTGTTTTTTAACGAGCGTCAGCTTATCAACCGCAATGGCGCAGGTTGCCGTTGTCAACGCGGCACATTTTTTCAAGGATGGCGGAGCAGGTACCACCCCCAACAGCGGAATCGTGACACCAGATGGCCTGGCTTCCGCTTTTGCTGCCTTCAACATTACTGCCGGTCAGCCTTTTTACGTTGCGACGCCGGGGCAAGCCCTGCCGAAAATTCTGGGCGGAGTAAAAGTCACAATTAACGGAACCGATGCAGATTTACTTTTTGTCGGCCCCACCCAAATCAATTTTGTCGTGCCAGCTAATGCTCCCACCGGAGCTGTCCAAACCATCACGGTGACCAATGCCAACGCCACAACTTCAACCGGATTAGTCCGCATCGAATCGTTCGCGCCGGGCATCATTTCGGCCAAATCTGATGGCACAGGCGTCGCGGCGGCGAACTGGACGATAGATGGCAGCCAGCCTTATCCGTCAGTTTATAGCTTCACCAATAATCAATTTATGCATGTGAATTTGGATGCGGGAACCAAAGCCAAGCCTACTTTCCTGATTCTGTATGGAACAGGGATCAGGAACGCTCCGAATACGAATACGGCTAACGATTTTCCCGGCCTGATAAATGTGGCGGAATCCTGCAAAGTTACCATCGGCGGCATAACGGCCAAAGTTGATTATGCTGGCAAGCAACAATTTTTCGCGGGTTTAGACCAGATTAACGTCGTGATCCCGCCGGAACTGGCAAGTACTGGAATTGTGAATGTCAGAATTGAAATCACAAATTCCGCGACTGCCGTTACCAGAGCCTCGAACGCAGTCGAAATCAAATTGCTCAAAACAGATGCCAATGGAAAACCAATCTATGCGCCAATTAATATTATCAAAACCCTAAATGTTGTGAATGGCGAAACAGTCGCGGGCAATTTAAACTCTGGTGATGATATTGAGCAGGATCCGATAAGTGGTAAACTTTATTTTATTGACGTTTACAGCTTCACTACCACACAGGCCAATACTGGCGTCACGATAGACTTGCGCGCCAATCTGGCAGAAGCGAAGCCGCTTGATACGACGATAATTTTGCGTAAACCAAATGTGTCTGGCGGGCAAACCTTTATTGGCGCGGATGATCAGGGGGGAGGACTCGGTAATGGCAAGCTGGAAGCCAATAATAACTCGCTCTTTTTTACAGTCTTGCAGGACCCGGGAGAGTACTGGATTTTTGTCACGAGCGCTGATGTTGCTCCGCTGGACACAGGTTCGTACACGCTCAAGCTTTCCTCTGGTGGCATCACACCACTCACCTATGGGCAAACAGTAAACGGTAGTTTTACCGCCAGCACCAAAGTCCAAACTGCGGCAGGCGTGTATGTGGACGCGTACTCGTTTACTGGAACAGAAGCCGAAGCCGTGCAAATCACGATGCGTTCGTCGGTTTTAGATTCATACCTGATTTTGCTTGAACGTAATGGCGATGGAATTAGATTTAAGGACGATGGAGGCGGAGGATTTGACGCACAAATCAGTCAGGTATTGCCAGTCAATCTGATGCTTCTTCCGACACGCAGTTTTATCATCCTTGCGACACCGCTGGAGCCTAACAAGACAGGCGCTTACACGCTTAACCTGATTAAGACCTCCGGGCTTGCCTCAGCGCCAGTGCAGGCAAACACTGAATTTAGTCAGCCGAGTCGTGTTGTGGTTAGTGAAAGCGACAGGCAGCGACGTTCAGTTGCCGCCCGCATGATGCTCCGGCATCCAATTGAAAAAGAGCAATAAAAACAAGGCGGGAAAGGTGCAGGAGCTAAAAACTTTTGCACCTTTCCCGCCGTCTTTTATTTTCACTATTTAGGTCTTTGGGCTTTGGTTTTTGGTACTGGAACATCTTTGCGAATGATTTGTCTCCGGCGACAATCATACGAGAGTTAACATAAAACCAAAGCCCAAAGATCAAAGACCTAAGCAGTTAGCTTTTATCTCATCTTCCATCGCAATGAATATTGGAATTGACGCCCATGCCATCGGAGCGCGACAAGGTGGAAATGAAACCTACATCAAAAACCTCATCCTTGCACTGGCGGAAATAGATCAGGAAAATCAATACACGCTCTATCTTTCCGAAGCTGCCGCTGTTCCAGAGTGGCGGAATCGGTATGCCAATTTTGCGGTGCGGCTGTTGCCTGCGCCAACCCCGCTTGTCCGTGTTCCACTCGCGTTAGCGTTTGAATTGCGTCGTCGTCCCGTGGATGTTTTGCACGTTCAATATACCGCGCCGCCATTTTGCCCCGCGCCAGTTGTCACAACGATTCACGATCTGGCTTTTGAGCATTTACCGGAAACATTTACGCGCCGGGGTAAAGCGCAATTGCGCCTGACCGTTCGGCATACGGCTAAGCTTGCTGCACATATTGTGACTGTCTCAGAATTCTCGCGGCAGGACATCATTAAAACGTATCGGATGCTGCCAGGAAAAGTGACCGTTACGCACAATGGTTATGAGTCATATTTCTCGCCGCAGATTGCCGCGCCCGATGAGGCAAAAACGATCCGGCAAAAATTTAAAATAACAGGCGAATATTTATTGGCAGTGGGCAGCGTCCAGCCCCGAAAAAATCTGGTGCGATTATTACGCGCCTACGCAACACTGCGTGAACAGCACGCGGAATTTCAATTACAGTTAGTTATCGTTGGACGCAAGCTCTGGCTGTATCAGGAAATCATGCGCGAAATTCAGCAGCAAAAATTTGCGCAGGATGTCATCGTGACGGATTATGTGAGCGACAAAGATTTGCCTGCGCTCTATCGTTCAGCCACTGCTTTGGTTTATCCTTCATTGTTTGAAGGGTTCGGTTTACCACCACTCGAAGCGATGGCTTGTGGCACTCCGGTGATTACCAGTAACACTTCGAGCTTGCCGGAAGTCGTCGCGGAGGCGGCAATCCTGGTTGATCCTTACAATGAAAACGACATCGCCGGAGCGATGCTGAAAATTGCGTTTGACGAGCAGTTGAAATTACAGTTGCGAGCGCAGGGAATTGCGCGTGCCAGGCATTTTACCTGGCGGGCCGCAGCGGAAAAAACTTTGGCGATTTACCGATCAATTCATCAATCTACTTGAATTTAAAATCATCCATCTCAAACCATAAATCCGGGTGCGACCTGTGCGGTTCGGAGGCCAGCGAATTTGTCCTCACCAGCCCGCGCCTTGATGGGCCGCTGCTGTGTTGCACTCACTGCGGACTTTTTTTTGTTGCCATTGCTGCCGAGGAGCCAGTACAAGCGCAGGAAATTAACGAAAGTGAGCAAGCGGCGGATGAAATGAAGCGGCTGACAAATCGTGCGCGTGAATTATCTTTGGTTGAACCGCACGTTGAAGAAAGTGAAAAAAAATGGCGTGCGCTGACTGCCGCAGAACGGCTGACAGATTTACAGAAAATAACTGCGGTGATGAGCGGACGATTATTGGAGATTGGCAGTTCAACCGGAGAATTTTTGCTGGCCGCAAGTTCGTCATTTCAAACCACCGGGGTGGAAGCCGACGAGGCCAGTTATGCGGTTGCGCGTTCACGGGGACTGGATTGTTTTAATGGAGCACTTTTTGATGCGCAATTTCCCGCCGCCTCGTTCGATATTATTACGCTGTATCACGTCATCGAACATGTCCCAAGTCCGAACCGCTTACTCAAAGAAATTCATCGCATTTTGCATCCGCAGGGCTGGTTGATTATTGAGACGCCAAACATTGAAACGATCTGGTATCGCTGGCTGGGAGCGAGGTGGCGGCAATTTATTCCCGACCATAAATTCTTTTTTTCCCCTGTCACCATTCATCGTTATTGTCAGGACAACGAATTTGAAATTCAGCGCCTGAACTCGGTCGGCAAGGCAATGAGCTGGCGTTTGTTCATCAGTCGTTTAGGGCGTTACCATCAACCGACTTCACGCTTTCTCGCCGGATGTAGTAACCGCTTGGGGCTGAGTGATCGAACCCTGCAATTGAATTTGGGCGATGTTATGCGGATTTATTCACGCCGCCGCTAAAAATCCCAATGAATGGCGACAATCTTATTACGTTGCGGCTTGACAGCCTTTAGTCTCTGCGGTAATTTCAGGTTGTAGTGTTTAAAGTCATCCCGGCAAATTGTTGTTAGGTTACGTCGGATGTCCAAACAATTGCGACATCCCCTGCAATTGTTTTTACGAAGACCTAAAAGCAATCCTGATTTTGCGGTGACCGAAGTAGCTTGAATCTTTCAGGTTCACCCGATCCAGAATTCACCCGCAAACAAAGAAAATAAAAAAGACTGAATAAAATGCTTCGTGCTGATTGCAGCAACAGAAGCCCCCTTGGAACTACCAAAACCGAATAAAAAGTGAGTGTGATTAGCCATGGCCGCCCCATTTATATCCCATGTGCCTGTCCGCCGGGCACCATCCTTTGTTCTTCAACGTGTCTTTTATGGCGTCCCCTCGTGCGGGCCAATGTTGCAGCATCATCTGCTGCTAGCCTTACGCGACGTAGCGCCCCAAATGTACGCACGCTTAGTCGCTGAGACAGGTTTGACCGTAGATAAAACGCAATCCTTAGTAACGCGTAATTCGATGGTCAGCGCCGCCGGCTCAATGATGATTTTTCGTCTGATTTCGTCTGAGGAAATGTGGCGCGATATTTTGCAACGAGCCAGTGAATCCCTGCTGGCGGCGCTTTACTATGAGTTGCCGTTCTCCATCAAATTTGCCCTCAACAATTTGCCGCGTCCTTTGCGCATCCGTTTGGCGCTGGCTTTACTGGAGCGAAAAATGCCGCATCTTGCCGGGAGCAATAGCCATTTGATTAAATATAACCGTAAAGGGAACCAGCTTTATATTCAGATCAAAGAAGGATTGTTTGCCGACATTATGGAAACGCGCGCCGGAGCCAGAGAGTTTTACAGCTTCATGTTGCACTGGATGTTTTGGCAATTTGCCAGAGTTCAATGTAATGTGACAGAAGTTCGCAGCCAGCTTATTCTGGCGCATGAATGTTGGTATGCAGTGGAGTGGGAAGATTAATATCTGCTTCCCTGATGCGGCGTCACAACATCAATCCGTAAGTGGAATTTGAATTGTACAATGACGCATCCCAAACCTTTACTATTGCTGCTTCCTTTATTCCTGCTAACCATTGCCTTGCAGGCGGCAGACCCTGAATTAACGCCTCTCGTTAGCAAACGCGGCGAAGTCATGACGGTCGAATATCGCTCTGGTAAACAGACCGTCGGACTGGCGCCTGATGTTGCTCCCGCAGGCGTTGAGTTGTGCTTACCCGGCGAAGATTTCAAGCCGCTACAGTTTCAGCAAAAATCAAAACAAGGCAAAGCCATAATTCTGAGTTCTGCAAAGTATGGAGATTTGTATTTTCGCTTAATTCTTGAGCAACTCTCACCAAATTTAATTCAGCGGGCACTTGAAGTCACCGCCACAAAAGCCAGTAAATTCGCCACAAGATTTGCTTTCTTTCCGGTGCAGGAAGGTGATTACGCTTCATTCTCACAAGTCGAAAAAGAAAAAATTCTTTACAACACATACGGTGGTAGCCCTGAGTATAAAGAAACCAAAGGGCAGACTTTTCCAGTTGCGATGATCAGAAGTAATGATCGTGTTTATGGAGTCGTCAGTGATTCGCCGGGGCAGTGGGAAAACCGCTGTTTGATTTTGATTGATCCAAATGGCAGGCAATTAGCGGTGATGAATGGCGATGGGCGTGAGCCTTACGAATTGAAAATTAAGTACGATGATCCGGGCGCATACACGTACCAAATGAACGGCTGGCAGTCATTAGCTGCGGGCGAAACGCGTAAATATACAACGTGGGTTTTTGCTGAACGCGCCACGAATCATTATCAATCACAACTTGCCGCGCATCTTGCTTTGGCGAATGGCAAAGGCTGGAACGGCTCTGCGCTTGAAGCGATGATGCGCAATACTTCGTACTTGTTGATGCGCCGCAATTTGATGCGCAATGAGAGTAAATATATTTTTATTTCGGGCATCGGATACGGTTGGAAGCAGTGGGTGTCGGATTCTTTTTACGCTTCGATTGTCGTGGACGATCCTGAAAAACTGGCGGAGTCTTATCGCGGAATTTTCGAGAAGCGCATCGGTTACGAAGATAACGCGCAGTATTATTTAATTTGGTCGGCGCTGGCGAAACGTGCAGGTGGAAAGCTGAATGATGAACTGGTGAAAAAGTCTTATGAATTCCTGCGCAAGAACGAAAAGAACGGGGTTTATTATCCGCCTGCGGTTCCGAACGCTGATCCGCCGACGGGTTTCAAAACTTATATGGATAAGCTGCCCTACGACAATGATGACGCGCCAGCGAGCAATCAGGGCTTTCATTGCGGCGCGTTGATGGCAGCCAAAGAATTAGGACTCGGCACAACTGACGAAGACATTGAAAGCGCCATTGCGGGCTATCGCAGTATGTACAACAACAAGCTTCAGTTCATGCCGACGAGCCTAAAAAAACAGGAAATTTTGGGACAGGATACGTTGTACGGTGCAGCGCTGACCTTTGCGGTTTTCGGGCGAAAATTATTAACGGATGAACAGGTGCAGGGGCATTTGCGGACGACATTAAAAGTCATGTCACCTTATGGCATGCGCGTGATTTCAAAGGCTGATGGAAGTTTGCTCGAAGGTCACGACGGACATTATGTCTGGGGCGGTTCGTGGTTTTTATGCGACGCGGCGAATTACCTCGTAGCCGAATTGCACGGCGTTCCGCAAGCCGAGATTAACCAACACCTGGTTGATCGCATCATGCTTGAGTTGCAAACGGTTCCAGCCTTCAACGAATGTATCAATACGGTGACGGGCAAGCCTTACGGTCATATTTTGTATTCGTGGAATTCCAGCTATTGGTGGATGCGCAATGAATTCCGTAAACGCTTAAAGCAAACCGGAATTGATCCGGTCGCCGAGGCGGTTGATCGTAAACTAAATGTTGTGCGTGATCGTAAAAACGGCTTACGGTTTGCGGCGAAAATAAGCAACTGGGAAGCGACTCGAAAATACAGAGCCAGGCGGTAGCTATCTATTTCGCGGTCGTGGTTATGTGCAGATTACCGGGCGCAGCAATTATCAGAAAATGACCAGCGTTTTAGGCTTAAGCGGGGACGAGGATTTGATCGTTCACCCTGAATGCACGCTACATCCTGATATTGCTTATCGCGTCATGTCCTATGGCATGCGACATGGAACTTTTACGGGAAAAAAATTAAGCGATTTTCTTAATGATGCGGGAAGTGATTACAAAAATGCCCGCAAAATTATTAATGGTTTGGACAAAGCCGAAACCATCAGAGGATATGCAAAGTCGTTCGAGCAAATTTTGTGTGATAGTTTGATCCCGGAATAAGGCGCAGAAAATAAAACCGCAGAAGTGAAAGAGAAAATTCTCTGTCACTTCTGCGGTGATTACTGGCTTAATTTTACTTAGCCTTCGGTTTTTCCGATCAGGGTAATGCCCATTTTCATTCCGCTTAACTCAACTTCCAGCACGATGTGACCTTCTTCGGTTTTGACTGCTTTTGGTAAGGCATCTTTGGATGCCACAGGCACAATGCTCCAGGGCGAAGGATGGCCTGCGCCGGAGGCTTTGATACTGAGTTTGATGGTTTCTGCGATGGGTAAAGCTTTCGTGTCTTTGTCGTCGCTCGGTGCGCAAAGCAGAATGAAATCACGCGTTGGTGAAACGCCGAGATGGGCGCCATTTTCCAGAATCAACGCATAGCGCATCGTATAAAAACCTGCCCTGAGTCCCTGGCCGCGATAATCAGAAGTGTTGGCGGTGAAATTAACGACGCCTAAAAAACTGCCTTCAGGAATATTGCCGAAGTTTGCGCCCATCACTTCCTTACCTGCCGCTTCCACTTTTTTGGCGAACCAAATCTCCGCAATAGTTTTGCCGTCCGTGCCGCTCACGCGCCAGCCTTTATCCTCAATGGCGGATTTCATTGCATCAGAAACGCTGGCTTCTTTCAGTGCGCCGATAGCTTCGACTTTGACCTCGCCGGAGTTAGCAAAAACCGGTGCGAAGGTAAGCAAACAAATTGTGATAAATAAAAATCTGATCATCCAAACCTCTCGAAGATTGAACCTGAAAATTAAGCCACAGAATGGGCAAAAGTCTTAGCAACTGCTTAAGTGGCGCGCCTGAGATGCTGGCGCCGAGTTGCTAAGTTGTCCGCCGAACTGTGGCTTGATTATTTTTGTAATTTATCTGGCAAACGTGCCGACAAACGCGCTGCGTTTATCGTGCAACATCCACGACACGCCTAAGCCTGCGCCTTTGAATGTATCAACCAGCGCGACCGATGGCATCGCGTGTGTTGTTGCGGCGAGCGGTTCAAAGAAAACATCTTCGTGTCCGCAAACAGCGTCTTTGCTGGTGACAAGGCGAGTTTGAATCCCGGCCAGTTCACCCGCGACCATTTGCCCTGAAACTGCATGCTCGCCCTCATATTGCATCGCAAAGCTGATCGGAGCAGCATCAGTCTTCACAATGTTATCAAACAATTTTCCGCCCATTACTTTGACGAAAGCCTGCAAGGCGACGCGCTGTTCGTCGGTAGCTTTGCTGTCGAAGATCAGCATGGATTTGGCCGGATAGGGATTGTCATAATTGCTGCCGAGTGTAGCGGCGGCTTTGACGATTCCAACCACGCTTAAGCCATCAAGTTTTACGTCGTTCCAGCTTCCTGCCTGGATGCGCCAGGCCAGAATTGCCTGATCGCCGACGATGCCGATTTCCGCATTGGCGAAACAGGCTCCGACCCACACATCAGCGTTGCGGGTTTCAAGATATTCGCCGTGAATTTTTACGTCGGCTGCTTTGTGATGGCTGTAATCATCAGCCAGTGCTGCGCCGGAAAATGCCAGCAAACAAACAACTAAAATAAAGGTAAACTTACGCATAATTATTTCTCCTCTGCGATACAGCAAACGTTTCCGTTGGCTGACGTGACCATCGGCAATCCAGTATGTAAATAGCAAGCTGGAAAGTTTGCTACCCCGAATCGCCGTAGATCATACCAGATTTTTTATTACGCTGCTGCCCGTGTTTCTGCCGCTACGGCTTGTGCCAGAGTGACATCAGCTTTATGGCATTTGCGCTCTGCTGAATCGCAGTTGCCCGGCTCAGCCAATTTGCTGTCCGGGCCAACACAGGTTTGTGAGTGCAGGCACCAGAAAGCGCCGGTGTTTGAAGGCGGAACAGTCTCGTCTTTTTCTGCCCAAATGAACATCCCTTTCCAGCGCAAGTTGCCGCACAGGTTCGGGCGTTCGGGGTTGAAGCGATCTGCGTCTGCCAGTTCTGCTCGGTTGTACATAAATCCTCCGAAGAAAATTACAGGTGCGGAAGGCTGAACAATGAGCGCAGGAAATTCCTGATAATTCACCATTCAGCGCTCCGACTTCATCCTCTCAGTTTATCCAGCAGCCTGTAAAATCGCCCGTTTGACGGCGACTTTGGCAAGCTGAATTTTATAACTATTGTGGCTTAGCGCTTTGGCATCAGCGACAGCGGCGACGCCTGCTGCTTCGGCAGTTTCTTCGCTAATCGTTTTACCGACCAACGCTTTTTCCGCTGCCTCCGCTGACCAGGGAACAGGCGCGACATGACCGAGTGCAATTTTGGCTGACTTGACGGTTTTGCCATCAAGCTTCAGCGCCACCGAAGCCGCCGCCAGAGGCCAGTCGAGGGCTTCTTTTTGACGAACTTCGTAGGTTGCACTCTTCACGCCATTAGCAGATGGAAGCACGATCTCGGTCACGATTTCGTTCGGAGCCAGCGCGTATTCACGTTCATTTTCCGCTTTTGGAATGACGAAAAATTTATCTGCCGAAATTTCGCGTGCGCCTTTTGGCCCCGTGACTTTGATCTTTGCCATCAGCGTCAACAACGCTGGGGCGAGACTTGACGGGTTCACGAACTTCGCTTCGCCTTCGTTGCCAAAGATGGCGTGATAGCGGTTGTCGCCATCGGCTACCAATGGTTTGCCGCTTTCGTCTTTTGGCAATAATCCATAACCGCCGCGATAGTACCAGCAACGCGGACGCTGGCAGAGGTCACCTCCGACTGTGCCCATGTTGCGAATCTGCGGACTGGTCACGCCTGCGACAGCCTGCCAAAGGCTCGGATAATTTTGCTTAATCTGCGCGTTATCCAGAATTTCCTCGAAGGTCACAAGTGCGCCAAGGCGCAGACCAGCGCCGGACATCGTAATGCCTTTCAGCTCTTTGATGTCTTTGATGTTGACGAGGCGTTTGGGCGTGACGACGAAATCTTTCATCAGCGCGAGTAAATCTGTCCCGCCGGCAAGGACTTCCGCCGTACCCCATTCGTTGCCGAGTAAGGCGACTGCCTGTTGAATTGTGGTTGGGCTGGCATACTCAAATTTTTGCATTGCTCGAACCTCCTTTCTTACTGGCGAGTGCTGCCAGAACTTTGTCCGGCGTAAGTGGAATCGGCGAAACACGAACGCCAATCGCGTTGGCAACAGCGTTGGAAATCGCTGCGCCGGGGCTGTTGGTTGGCGGTTCGCCGACACCAATTGGCCCGCGTTCGTCGTAGCCTTTGCCCGTCATCATGTGTACTTTGAAATTACCAATATCCAGCACGCCGGCCAATTTGTAAAACTCCATATTCGGGTTCAGCATTTTGCCCGTTGCGTTGTCCATGATTTTTTCTTCGTACAGTGAATAGGTGACGCCCATGATCATCGCACCGAAGACCTGGCTTTCGGTGGTCGTCAGATCAAGCACGAGGCCGCAATCCTGCACCGCATAGAAGTTGTTCATTTTGACGATGCCGGTTTCAGTGTCTACCGAAACGTCAGCGATTTGCACGCCGCCCACACCACTGTTGGTGAGTTCCCGGTCGCCAGCTTTGTTAACGCCGCGCACGGTGATTGGTTGTGAGCCGAGCTTCGCACATGCCTCTTTCCAGGCGACGGCTTTGCTCGGATTTGCAATGACGCGAACTTTACCATCAACCGCTTCAAGCTCTTCTGGTTTGGCATCAAGCATCGGAGCGATTTTGGCAAAGAGTTGAGTGAGTGCATCAACAGAGCCGCGCCGCGCCGCAGCGCTGACACCGCCGACAGTGGTTGAACCACCGGAAGCCCCGGAACTGGGATAGCGATTGCTGCCTAAATGAATTTTGACTGCATCCATCGGCAGGCCCATTGTTTCGGCAATGACAATCGTCAAAATCGTGATGGTTCCAACTCCTAAATCCTGCGTCCCCATCTTGAGTTCTACTGAACCATCAGGATTGATGATAACGTCGCCGTTACTCGCGTGACCGCCGCCGCCCCACGTGTGCATCGAAACGCCAAGCCCGCGCTTGATGTATTTTGTGCTGCCCGGAGCGCCTTCGCCACGCGGTCGCCAGGTGTTTTTCCAATCCGACATTTCCATCGCCTTCGCTAACTCTTCTTTGTAAATCGCCGTGCGTGGCGCAAACATGTCAGCATTTTTGAGCAGAAATTGAATCGGATCCATTTTGAGCGCGGCGGCTAAATCATCCAGTGCACCCAGCGTAATGACCGCCATTTGCGGATGCGATGGCGCGCGCCAGGCTCGTTGCGGACCAGTGTTGGTCGCAACGTTAATGAATTTTGCTTTGTAGTTGGGAATGCCGCTTCCCAGATTGAGCATGTACGGTAATTGTGGCGTACCTAATCCGCCGGGGCCACCTGTGCCCCAGCATTCCGATTCCCAGGCGGTTAACGTGCCATCTTTTTTCGCACCGACTTTGACTTTGGCATACATCGAAGGACGTGAACCCGCGACCTGTAATTCGGCATCACGTTCGAGGTGAATTTTGACGGGTTTGCCACCCGCCAGTTTGGAAATCTTCGCGCATTCAATGCCCCAGCGATCAATGGAGAATTTGCTGCCGAAGCCACCGCCGATGAAATCCATCCTGAGGTCAACATTGCCAGCGGGAATTTCCAGCGCTTTAGCCAGATCGTTGCCGATCACGGAAACGCCTTGGGTCGAAGGATGAATCAGCACGTTATTTTCGTCCGTCCATTCGACCGTTTGACCATGCGATTCAAGGCAGCAGTGCGTAATGACCGCATTGCCGTAATAACCTTCAACGGTGACATCTGCTTCCGCCAAAGCTTTGTCCGGCTCGCCCTGAATTTTTTCCTGCGCTGGTTTTTTAGCACTGTCAGGCACGGTTGAGAGATTTGCGTCATTGACGACGTGCGGCAGACGTTCGTATTCGACCTTGATTGCGCGCATCGCATCCAGCGCCGTTGGTTCATCAACCGCGGCGACGGCAACGATTTCATCACCCGCCCATAAAATTGTAGAACCAGCGCCCTGGATAATTTTGACAGCTTTGACGCCGGGCATTTTTTCCGCCTGGCTGATGTCAATGCTCACAACTTTGGCATTGGCATAGGGCGAGCGGAGAATCCTGCCAAAGAGCATACCCGGACGATTCATATCGAATGAGTATTTCGCTTTGCCGGAAACTTTGAGTGGACCGTCAATCCGTGAAATACGTTTGCCGATCAGTCGGCGTTTTTCTGCTGCAGGCCATTTATATTCAGCCATGATTATTTGCCTCCTTTCTTCATCTGCGCCGAGGCTTGGGCGACGGCGGCGCGGATGCCAACGTAGGTTCCGCAACGACAGAGATTGCCGCCTAAGCCAGCCCGGAGTTCTTCCGGCGACGGATTCGGGTGTTTGTTGAGCAACGCGGTACAGGCCATCACAAAGCCTGGCGTACAGAATCCGCACTGCTGCCCGTCGTTGTCCACGAAGGCCTGTTGCACGGGATGGAGTTTGCCGTTTTGCGCCAGACTTTCCACCGTTGTGATTTTTTTGCCCTGTGCCTCAATCGCCAGAATGGAGCAGGAATAAACTGCTTTGCCATCCATCATCACGGTGCAGGCTCCGCACGTGCCGCGATCACAGACGCGCTTGGCTCCGGTCGTGTCCAGATCATTGCGCAACGTGTCCAGCAAAGTCACACGCGGTTCGATGGTCGCCGCTTGTTTTTTGCCATTGATGTCGAGGGTGATGGAAACTTTGTTCGGGCCGTGAACTTTAACGTCCTGCCCGGCGGCTTTGACAAGGCGTGTATTGCCCGCAATCAGCGGCACCGAAAGCGCAATGCCAGAGCCTTTGAGAAAGCTGCGCCGCGAAACGGCAGAGTCTTTTTCCGACTCCGATTTCAGCGGCTTTTCGTCGTGGCTACTCATGAAATTACCTCCATTGTTTGGAAAGGCGTTGTAAGTTGATAATTGAAAAGCGAGAGATGCAAAAACGTAACTCGTACACGGTGAGTTACAGTTAAAAACAGAATTGTAAAATTGCGTAAAATTGCTCTGACCGTCGCGGGGCTGAGTATAGCAATTGAACGGAATGGTCACAAGGTCAAGCCGCAGTTTGAAAACTGCCTGGGTACGCAGGCGGCTCGCCTGCGCAGCGGCAAGCGCAGCAATGCCGCTGCCCCGTGCGCAGGAGAAAATTAGCAAGACAACCTGTGCCTCACGCCAGCAGCAACGCGACATTACACCCGCTACCCGCAGGCAGGATGCCTGCGTACCCAGGGGAAATTAATCTCCCGCCGCTTGACTTCTATACCGACCTTTTTTTAAGCTCCTACTCCGTAGCACGCAATTTTCCCCTGCTACTCTGCCTTGCCGTTCGTGCTGAGTGGCAAGCAATGACTGATGATTGGTGATGCCTGGGTCCTCTGCCAATAGCTCGACACTTCAGCCAGCGCCACTACCTGAATAACTAACCCTCATTTGGGCGGTTCAAAACGCTTGTGCGCCTGTTATCCCCCTTCAAGGTAGGAGTGTCCATGAATGAAACAATTTTTTCCGCACTCGCCGGAGTGCGTCCCAGAACCCAGAACCCACAACCGACAACCCACAACCGACAACCGACCACCGCATCCAAACAGTCCTTACCTTGCTGACGGATCACCTGAATTATCAATGGCAAATTCAGGAATTGGCGGACGAAGTATTTCTTGGCGAACGTCAATTGCGCCGCTTATTCCTGGCTGAGATGCAAGAGCATCTGTTGCCATACTTACGCAAATTACGTTTGGCGAAGGCGCGCGAACTGTTGTTGACAACGCATCAGCCGATCAACCAGATTGCGCAGCAGGTCGGCATCCCTGATCCCAAAAACTTTCGCTGCGAATTCAAACGCGCCTTTGGTTTGTGTCCCAGTGAATATCGGGAACGGCACATGACAAAAAATCTGGCATGTCCGTTATTACCCGCTCATGACCGAAATGACCCCCTTGTCAGAGATGACAATCGGAGTACCCTTAACACGTCTCTCAATCACGCAATTGTCCACGAGTAAGCCGGAGCGGAACCTCTTTCTTCGCTGCCTGCTGACCTCGCAAATGTTTTCAAAAGATTTTTTGCCGTGAGCCATGTTTGCTCGCGTCAGGTTTAGTGTGTCCGGTTTCTAATGCCGGACACGAGGGGATTCTTATGCCTTTTTCACTGCGTCAATTCACTCGTCATAACGTCATGATTTTGCTCGTACTTGCTGGTGTGGGTGTTGCTGGTTATGCCGTCAGCAAACGCCTCACGAAGACCAGCGCTGCACAACAAAAAGTTGCAGCGGCGGCAGCGCCAACCGATACCGCTCCCAAAGACGTAGATGCGCTTGTCCCGGATGGCATGCCAATTGGCTTTGCGACCGCCACCGAAGAAGACAATGAAAAAGGGCATGAGATCAAAACTACGATCACGGGCAAGGGCCTGGGAAAAATCAACAGTCTTGCGTATACGACCTACGAATTTGACCCGCTCGGAAATCTGGTGCGTGTCGAGGGCGGTATTAAACGCGTTGATCTGGAACCGGGCAAACAAGCTCCGCTCTCCATCATTCCGCAACGACGCAGCAACCCAAAAAATCGCCTGATGATTGCGCTGGAAAAGGCCACGTCTGACAAAGAATCCTGGTCAGCTTCGCACCTTGATTTAGCCAACGCCGGCGCCGAAAAATCCAATAGGGAAAACACCGTCTCCACTGACAGGCAAAAAAGACAAGGAGGCCGTCGGCGAAGATTTTAGCTCAGGTTTTTGTATCAACGCCTATCGCCGCGCCATCCAGCTTTCAGAGGTAGGGGAAAAAACGCCACCGACATCATTTACCTGCGATCAAAATGAACGCGCCTACGCCTTCACGTTCCAGGGAAAATCATTAGTCAAATAACAAGCGTCAAGAGTTCAGGCTTTAGCCTGGTTTTTTTAAGGAACATTATGCCAATCACGAACCACCAAATTTCCGTCCGCAAAATTTCTTTTCTGGCCTGCGTACTTTGTTTATTGACGAGTGTTTTCACCCAGGCGCAAAGCACGAATTACACCAAAAGCACAGCGGATTCCAATCTGCGCGGGAATCTGGAAGTTGACCCTTCCACGCTCGGCATGAGCTTCAATTTACCGATGGGCGGTTATGGCGGACGCGGCGCAACGTTGCCGATTTCACTGACCTATTCCTCCAAGGTTTGGCGGATGAAACATCTGTTGGGACAACCGGGGCCGTCCTATTACCTCAACCAGATTGAGGCCAGATATGCCGAGAAATCAGTGGCTGGCTGGACGAGCAGCACAGGCGTACCTTACATTGAATGGACTGGCACTGAACAGGCTTATAATGGCTATCCTGGCGATTCGATTTGTATTTCCTGCGAACCTCCCAGCAGTGAAACGCCATATTATGTTGATCGCATGCTACTTCATCTGCCGGATGGCTCCACACACGAAATGCGCCGCAATGACAATGTCTTAGATGGAAATGGCATCATCAATGGCACAGGTGTTTATATCGCCGTGGATGGATCACGGATTAAATTTGATGGCAGCACGATTTTCCTGCCGGATGGTTCACGGTATTGGTTAACCGCACCCAATGGTGTCCAGTATTTTGATCGCAACGGCAACGCACTGACCTATAACACAACCACCAGTCAATGGACGGATACGCTGGGTCGCACGATCAGCGCGATTCCGCTCAACAACGGAGCGGTAGGCGATACAAACTATTTGCTTCCTGGTGTTGGTGGCGTGAATCAAAAATATATTC
>JANMKB010000617.1:0-5735 GCA_031371805.1 Blastocatellia bacterium
CACGATGGCGGCGGAGTTGCACAAAGCGGGCGTTGATTTAATTTGCCTGGCAGGTTATATGCGCCTGCTCTCGCCCTGGTTTATTCGTGAATTTTCGCCGCGCATTTTAAATATTCACCCATCGTTATTGCCTGCCTTTCCAGGCTTGGATGCGCAACAACAGGCCTTTGAATACGGGGTAAAATTTTCTGGCTGCACGGTTCATTTTGTAGACGAAGAGTTGGATCATGGTGCGATTATCAAACAAGCGGTCGTGCCGATTCTGGCTGCGGATACGGTGGAAACCTTATCCGCAAAAATCCTGGCGGCAGAACATAAAATTTATGCCGAGGCTGTAAATTTAGTTTTGACGGATACGTTTAGAATTGAAGGGCGCAGGGTAACAGAGTAGCGCAAACTTTCCAGTTTGCATTTACATTAGGAAATACTGCTAAAGAAAAGCGCAAATTTTCTTGTGAGACTATAGCTTAGCAGGTAACGCAAACTGGAATATTTGCGTTACTTCATTAGAATTCTACTGAACAAAAGCTGGTCGAATGTCATTGAGGAAAGGCAATTTTTCACGATAGCCGAGTAGGTCTGACAAACTTATTTCGGCGCTGATTACCCCTTCACTATTTCCCGCTTCAGCAATTAAATATCCCTGCGGATCAATAATCATGCTGCCGCCTGCGTGTTCGGATTTCGGGTCCCAGCCGCAGCGATTGACGCCAACCACATACGCCTGATTTTCAATCGCTCGTGCGTACAATAATTTCACCCAGTGATGATGCCGCGTCGCAGGCCAGCTTGCCATCACCGTAATTACATTTGCTCCGCGCAAGATAGCAACACGAAAGATTTCGGGAAAGCGCAGGTCATAACAAATAAACGGCGCGACCACAAAGTCCTGACATTTGAAAGTAGTAACAGCTTCGCCTTTGACGTAGTTATCCAACTCGCCGCCGAGCGTGAACGGATGAAGTTTGCAATAACGCGCCAGTTCGCTGCCATCAGGCGCAAAGGTCACGCATTCGTTGCGCCCTTTGCCGCTGGCGTCATTCGTCACAATTCCTGCCATCAAATACACGCCGTAATTTTTTGCCGTGCGGGAAAGAAAATCGTAAGACTCATTCGTTGCACTGTCAGTAATCGCGGTGGCATTCATGCTGAAGCCCGAAGCAAACATTTCCGGCAAAATTACAAGTGAATCTTTTTTCGGTTGCGCCGCAGCCAGCAACCTGTTGACCTTGTCGTGATTGGCCTGCTTGTTTTCCCAGACACAATCCAGTTGGACACAAATGACATTCATTTTTAGCTCCTGTAAAATCAAGCAAAAGAATTTCTCATCCACGAAGCCACACGAAGATACGACGGGGAGAATGGGCGACAGGGGACAGGACGAGCAGGTCATTCGTGCGCCGTTTCACCCTTTCGCCTTTTCGCCGCCTCGGTCTTCTTCATGCTACAAAATTGCTTTCAAGCCGTGCACCAGGCGCCCAATCCCTTCCGCCACAGTTTCTTTTTGCAAAGCGCCATACGCCACGCGCAAATAACAGCCATCGTGCATCCCAAACGCATCACCGGGAATTGCTGCGACGCGATGTTCACGCACTAAACGTTCGACCAATGCCAGCGGCTTCATTTTGGTATCAAGGCGCAACAAAAAATAAAACGCGCCATCGGCAGGCGGGACAAGGCAGAAAGATTTAATTTCGTCGAGTTCACGCAAAACTAATTCCCGCACCGCCGCAATACCAACTAATTTTTCACGGGCATACGCCGCGCCAACCTGCATCGCGCCGACCGCAGCAAATTGCGAAATCACCGGAGGACAAATCAAAATCGTGTCCTGAATTTTTTTGACGGATGTAAATAAATGGTCGGGCAGCACCATGAACCCGATGCGCCAACTGGCAAATCCATAGGCCTTCGAGAGCGAATACAGCGAAATCGTATGCTCGTCACTACTCGGAATCGAAGCCGGCGAAAAATGCTTTGCTTCATCATAAACAAAGTAATCGTACGCTTCGTCGCTGATGTGATAGATGCCGTGCCTGCGACAAATTTCATTCACTGCCCGCAAAGAATTTTCAGCATAAACTGCGCCCGTTGGATTATTTGGCGAGACCGTCACAATTGCGCGCGTCCGGCTGGTAATGGCGGCTGCGAGCTTATCGGGCAGCAATTGATAATTTTCATCCGTGGGAACCAGTACGGCTTTACAGCTTGCCATCGTGATCGCCATTTCGTGATTGAAGTAATACGGCAAGGATAAAATAATTTCATCGCCCGGATCAGTGATTGCCAGCACCGCATTCATAAACGCCATGTTGCCGCCCGCCGTAACTACGATTTTATTGCTGTCATCAATCGTGACGTTATTATCTGTCTTCAGCTTTTTCGTAATTTCGTCGAGCAAGGCAGGGATGCCCTGGACAAGTTGATATTTGTGCAATTCAGGGTTTTTAGCGAATTCGTTGAGCGCCTTAAAAGTTTGTGGTGGCGGGCCGTAATGGACTACGCCCTGACCCAGCGAGATGGTGCCGGAATTACTACGAATCAATTCACCAACGACCGGAATAATCGGAGCCTGAACAGCTTCCATTCTGTTTGCGAGGCGTGGAATCATATTTTCTTTGCGGTGCAAATTTGGCGTGGGGAAAATAAAAATACAGCAGATCATTTAGTGTAAGACGCCAAAAAACCTGCTGTCCTTATTTTTGAAAAATCGTGGCTCAATATCCCGCTGATTTCTGCGCTGTAATCATACGATAAACCCACAGGACAAGAACTGCGCCAATGATGGCAAAGATAAATCGGGCCAGTCCGCCCGCGTGCCAGGGAATAAAGTTGTCCAGGAACCCACCGACAATTCCGCCCACCATGCCGATAATCGCCGTAATAAAAAATCCGCCGGGATCACGACCGGGCATAATCGCTTTGGCAATGATACCAACGATCAGGCCGATAATAAGCGTCCAAATTAAACCGCCTAAGCTGAAAAGAAGAAACATAATCCGCCTCCTTGGAAGATACGCCGCAACCATTGTGGTTCACGGCTGGTCTGAGCTGCAACAATCGTTGTGATTAACGTCTTCAGTGGTTGAGAAGTTGCGCCAAAAGTACTGATGAGAACAAAACGATTCTAGGGCTTGCCGCCAAATTAAGTCAACACTTGCTATTCCTGACGCTCGACATAATAATTCTTTTGTAGTTCGTAATTTTCTCAAACATAAAAACTAATTTGCTAACGGAGAACACGCATGACCACAGCAGCATTTTCGCGCAGAAATTTTCTTGGCGGTTTTGGAATGGCAATGACTGCCGCTTCCCTCGCGCCACGCTTCAGCTTTGCCGCCGATCCGCTCACAATGGGCGCAGGTAATCACAAATACGAATGGGTGAAGGATTGGGCGAAATTGCCGCCCGGTGTCAAAATTGGCGGCACACACGGCGGCGTCGCAGTTGATGCCAAAAACCAAATCTATTTCAGCACCGACGGCGAAAAATCCATTATGATTTTTGATCCGAACGGCAAATATATTCGCAGCATCGGCATGGAGTGGAAACCTTACGAAGACGGCAGCGGCACGCATGACATGCAAATCAACAAAGAAGGCAATCAGGAATTTATTTACCTCGTCAGCCTCTTCCGCAATAAATTTGCCAAGATCACCACGACCGGAGAAGTCGTCTGGGTCAAAGGTTTTCCCGACAAATCAGGTATCTATAAAAACAAAAGTGAATTCAAACCAACAGGTATTACCGTTGCGCCGAATGGCGATTTTTATGTGACGGATGGTTATGGTGCAAATTACGTGCACCATTACGATGCCAAAGGCGAATATGTAAATTCGTGGGGCGGCAAAAGCACTCTGGCAAAAGAAGACGGCAAATTCAGCACACCGCACAAAGTCCTGATTGACAAGCGCGGCGGTGAACCCACGGTACTCGTCACTGATCGCGCGAATCATCGGTTGCAATGGTTTTCGCTGGATGGCAAACATCTCAAAACAGTAGACGGTACGGAAGGCGATGTCCTTCGTTTGCCCTCAGTGTTAAGTATTCTCGGAACGGATTTAGCGATTGGAGATTTAGCCGGACGTGTCACAATTTTTGACAAAGATAATAAACTGGTGACGCAGCTTGGCGACGGCCCTGATCCGAAGAAACGAGCGACAAATAAAATCCCACCAGAGCAATGGGTAGACGGTCAATTCATCGCCGCGCACGGTTTAAGCTGGGCACCAAACGGCGATTTGTATGTTGGTGAATGGAATGTGTTTGGTCGTTTGGTGAAGCTGAAACGAGTGAAATAAAAATTCGGAATAAAAAAGCACACGAATAAATACGTTGGTATTTGTTCGCGTGCTTTTGCGTTTGCTCAATAGGCTATTACTGTTGGGCTATGACTACATTGGGATTTACTGAACACGCTCGGCTGATCGAAGTCCTGCCAATAAAGGTTTTATCTTGTGAAATCATAACGCTTCGGTCTTTATACCTGAATAATCCACTTACCTTTATTGCCGATGAGTTTACATATCGTACATTTAAAACCTCAACACCTTTTTGATCGCGCACAATAAGACTCGACCTATCAGGACGCTTTTTTTCAAAGAAGTTGTTTCGGTTTATCGAAAACTCGTTATCAGTAATTTCGGCAACAATTTTTCCATCTTCATCAAATAATTTAGCTGATATACGGATTTCGTTATCATTTTTGGTCACTTTTAGCAGCGGGATTTTCGAGATTTCTACAATGGTTGCTGGTTGTCCATCAAAATATGCGACTGAATCCCCGTAATATATTCCGAAAGGATTTGGTGGTATTCGCAAACAATAAGCATCTGTTTTTGGAGTTGGTTCATTTGTGGGTATAAGTGTACCTGAAAACTCTGGTTCTGGCTCTGGTGTTGGGAAATATTTGAGCTTTATAGCTACACTTAATACTACAGTAACGCTTATCATCACGCCTATGATAACAGCACTTCTTTTCCATTCCCTCCCAATTGGTGTAGGCCAATTACGCCACAACAAGTAAATTACTAACCAAATCAGATACACAAACCCTACTCCAAAAAGAACAGGGTTGCCAAACACTAGCAAGGTCAAGCCAAGAACCGTCATTGTTATATCAGCAAGCCAATGATCAGCTATGTGGCTAATTGAATTCTTGACGGCTGCTTGTAAGTTTTGAAAGCGTTTTGTTTTTTTGATGGATTTTTGTTTTTGCTGTGTAACTTGTTTATGTACGCGTTTAGGTCTTTGCAGTTTATTCCTTGAGTTCCTACCTCTTTGTTTGTTACCCATAAGATTTATTGAATGCTAGAGCGTTCAATGACTGAACTAAACGCCGTTCAAGAATGTAACCAATTTAGCTACAATGGCAAGCGTGCATCGGGCGACCATAGTCGAAACAGAAAAAGCTTAATACAGCAACGCAGCAATCCAACAAGTATTCGGTATTTACATAATGCCAAATTCTTGAAATGCTTCTGCCGCCCCCAGAGCTGCTTCGATGGCTTGCTTGACGATTTTTTCGCCGCAGGCTTTTTCGAGGGCGCCTGTGAAAATTTCTTCTTCAGTCGCGTGGGGCACAATCAGCACGTCGTCTAAATCGCCAAACACAATATCGCCGGGGCGGACTGCTCTATTTCGTTACTTCGATTTCGCCAACCTTGTGCAATTTCATCATTGACGAGAGGCTCGGTTGCTCTGGCAGGCGCCCAGCCATCGCAATAATTGTTTGC
>JANMKB010000667.1:0-17370 GCA_031371805.1 Blastocatellia bacterium
AAAAATCCTGTCCCCGAAAAATAAAGCTGGAGCAGCGAACCATTTTGTTCCAAACGAAAATCCGTCAGCGTCCGCACATGCGTTCTGGTCTCACATGAGGAAACCGTGAACGCGGTAAAATCATGCGTTCCAACCAAAAACTGCCCGTCACACTGTATCCTTTGAGGATCAAGTTCATAAGGAAAATGCCAGGCATAATTTAATAACAACGGATTCATCACGGGCGAGTTGTAAATTTGATAACGATAAACTTTGGTTTTAGCTGCAAATCTGGCGTGAAATTCTTCCGCCACAGACTCCACAGTCAGGACTCGAATATCACGCGGCAAATTTCCATTCAGGGCATTTCTTAATTTCTCCACTTTCCATTCTTTAGCCAAATTAAAAGAGGCAACCTGTCCCTCCGCATGAACCCCGGCATCTGTCCGACCAGCGCCGTGCAGCACAACCGGCGCACCCTCTATTTGCGTTAAAGCCTGCGTAATTGCCAACTGGATCGTCGGAAGTGCTGCCTGCATCTGCCAGCCCTGATAATTCGTGCCGTCGTAGGTAATGATTATTTTGTAATTCATAGCTCGTACCCAAGAAGTAAAGCAAAGTTTGAAGATAGTCCAGCTGGAGAATGAAGCGAGTTAATTTAAGAAATAATCTTTTTTTCATTAAATCCAGCTAACAAACCAACCCTAAAACGAGATAAACCTTTGAGAATAAACCAAATAACTCACATCTAATTACATAATTCAAGATACTTGACAATAAGACACTCAAGTTTTATTATTTCACTGCGCTCATAAGAGAGCAGCAGATTTATTATCAACCGATTATTTAACAACCTAAGGAGGTAAATACTATGACTCTCTCAATTAGACGTGAACCATTTAACGATTTCGGCTCCATTGCCAAAACCATTCAGGATTTAAACCGTACCTTCAGCGTCGGTCTTCCGCGCTTCTTTAATGACGAAGGATTCGTGAAAGGAAACTGGAATCCTGCTGTTGATGTCTATCAGGATCAGAACGGAATTGTCCTCCAGGCAGATTTGCCAGGCATTAAGGCAGGCGATTTTGATCTCTTGATTGAAAACAATGTCCTCACGCTCAAAGGCGAACGAAAGTTCGAGAAGAAAAGCGACGAGGGAAATTATCATCGCGTGGAGCGGAGCTATGGCAGCTTCACCCGCAACTTCACGCTGCCTTCAACAGTAGATGTGGAGCAGGTCGCGGCGGATTTCAAGGATGGCGTTCTCAGCGTTACGCTGCCACGACGGGAAGAAACCAAACCGCGTCAGATTCAGGTCCAAATCAATGCGGAAGCGAGCGCAAATACAACTCCGACCGCCGAAGCGAAATAACTATTTCAGGTGATTGAAACAGGTGATTGACAGAGAGGCTCCGGGTCGTTAGGCTCGGAGCCTGAAATTTCATTGTGAGGTATCACACCATGCGCTTAGACAGATTTACTTTAAAAGGTCAGGAAGCAATCGAATCAGCTGTTGCGATGGCTGAAAAAGCAGGTCATCAACAAGTCGAACCGGAACATGCGCTGGCTTCCCTGCTTGACCAGACGGAAGGTCTAACACGCCCGATTTTCGGCAAAATCGGAGCGAACGTAAATATGATTCGCGCTG
Source organism: Blastocatellia bacterium (assembly GCA_031371805.1). GTDB lineage: Bacteria > Acidobacteriota > Blastocatellia > RBC074 > RBC074 > JAFDVL01. The sequence goes on from JANMKB010000667.1 coordinate 1,628, forward strand.
AAGTTGACGCCGCAATTAAGAAATTCCCCCAGGTCAGCGGTGCGGCTCAGCAATACCTCAGTTCGCGCCTCAATCAAATCTTTACGCAAGCGCAAAAAGAAGCCGACAGCTTCAAAGATGAATATCTTTCGACCGAGCATTTATTGCTGGCTTTAGCTGAAGAAAAAGCTGGCGAAGCGGGCAAAATTCTCCGCTCACACGGCGTCAACAAAGAGGCGCTGCTCAAGGTCATTAAGCCAATGCGCGGTGATTCCAGAATCACCAGCCAGAATGCTGAAGAAAGCTATCAGGCGCTGTCCAAATACTCGCGCGATCTGACTGAATTAGCGCGCCAGGGCAAGCTTGATCCAGTGATTGGGCGTGATGACGAAGTGCGGCGTGTGGTGCAGGTTTTGTCGCGTCGGACAAAAAACAATCCGGTACTGATCGGTGAACCAGGGGTGGGTAAAACTGCGATTGTTGAAGGCCTGGCCCAGCGCATTGTCTCAGGCGATGTGCCGGAAACGTTGCGCAACAAAAAATTAGTTTCGCTCGACATCGGGCAGATGCTCGCAGGCGCAAAATATCGTGGCGAATTTGAAGAACGACTCAAGGCTGTTCTCAAGGAAATTGAAAAGGCTGAAGGACAAATTATCTGCTTCATTGACGAGTTACATACGCTCGTGGGTGCAGGCGGGAGCGAAGGCACGATAGACGCATCAAATATGCTCAAGCCGGCTTTGGCGCGGGGCGAATTGCGCTGTGTGGGCGCGACTACGCTCAACGAATATCAAAAGTATATTGAGAAAGATAAAGCGCTCGAACGCCGTTTTCAGCAGGTTTATGTCGGTGAGCCGAATGTCGAAGACACGATTGCAATTTTGCGTGGGCTGAAAGGCAGATACGAAACACATCATGGCGTCCGCATCAAAGATGCCGCGATTGTGGCGGCGGCAACTTTATCAAATCGCTACATCACAGATCGCTTTTTGCCTGACAAAGCAATTGATTTAATTGACGAAGCGGCATCGAAGTTGCGGATTGAAATTGACAGTTTGCCGACCGAGATTGATGTCATCGAACGCGAAATAATTCAGCGTGAAATTGAGCGTCAGGCTTTGAAGCGCGAGGAAGATACACTCTCACAGGAACGCCTCGCCAAAGTTGAGCGCGAAATCGCCGACTTGCGCGAAAAATCCGGCGTGATGAAAGCCAAATGGCAGGCCGAAAAAGAAGTGATCGAAGGAATTCGCGCCGCCAAAGGCGAAATGGAACAACTCAAAATTCAAGCCGAGCAATTCGAGCGGGCGGGCGAATATCAAAAGGTAGCAGAAATCCGCTACGGCAAAATCGTTGAGTTGCAAAAGAAACTCGACACAGACCAGGGTCGGCTGGCTGAGTTGCAAAAAAGCGGACGCACGTTGAAAGAGGAGGTGACCGAAGAAGATGTAGCGGAAGTCGTTGCCAAATGGACGGGCGTGCCAATGACAAAAATGCTCGAAGGCGAGATGCAAAAACTTGTGGCGATGGAAGAGCGGCTGGGAATGCGCGTCGTCGGTCAAAACGATGCGTTGATCGCCGTTGCCAATGCAGTGCGACGGGCGCGGGCAGGCTTGCAGGACCCGAAGCGTCCGGTCGGTTCGTTCATCTTTTTAGGTCCGACCGGGGTTGGTAAAACGGAAACGGCACGGGCGCTGGCAGAGTTCTTATTCGATGATGAACGTTCAATGGTGCGTCTGGATATGTCGGAGTTTATGGAAAAACATTCCGTCGCCCGTTTGATTGGCGCACCTCCCGGCTATATCGGTTATGATGAGGGCGGTTATTTGACTGAATCGGTGCGCCGCCGTCCATATTCGGTAGTGCTGTTTGATGAAATCGAAAAAGCCCATCCCGATGTCTTCAATATTTTATTGCAGATTCTGGACGACGGTCGCCTGACCGATGGCAAGGGTCGCACGGTAGACTTCAAAAATACGGTGATAATTATGACCTCGAATCTTGGGTCGCGTGAAATCCAGGAATTTGAGGGAGACGAAAAGACGTTGCGAGTTGCGGTGATGGAACAGCTACGGGGCGAATTTAAGCCGGAGTTTCTCAACCGCATTGATGACATTATCATCTTCAAACGATTGGGAATTGAGCAGATCAGGCATATCATCAAGATTCAGCTTGAAGCTTTACGAAAAATGCTGGCGGATCGTCAAATCGTGCTGGCACTTGATCCATCGGCGGAAGAATTACTGGCGCGGGAAGGATATGATCCGGTTTATGGCGCACGTCCGTTGAAAAGGGCGATTCAAAACCTGATTCAAAATCCGCTGGCAATGAAGTTGCTGGGCGGGGAAATCAAGCCAGGCGACATCTTATCTGTCAAAGGAGATTTAGAACGTGGGGAGATGATTTTTATTAACCAACAGGGAGTGAGCGCGAAAGTCTAATGCCTGAAGAAAGCGAAAATAAGGAAAGAGGGGAGAACAGGTTGGGCAGTCCCTCCTGCAATTTTCTTAAGAATACCTTCTTGCTTTCACTGGCAGGCGATGTTAGATTGACTTGCCCGTTTTCCAAGTCTCCATCAACAACCCCAAATAATCAAACCGGGTCAAAAAAATAACCGACTTGAGGAAAGAAAAAGACCCTGCGAGTCCAAAATATTTTCAATCAAATCTATAGAGTTATGAGTTCAAAGAGTCATAGCGAATCCTCCGCCACTGCGCAGGAAGAATTGCAAAAAAATTTATCCGCAGCTGAAGAAATAGCTGGTTCAGACGTTACATTGTCTGCTGACATTTCAGATGCCGCAGACGACAATGATCAACCTGATGAAGAGTCCTCTGCTAAGAGTGAGTTCAAAGTCACCGATAAACGTCGTGTCACAACTGAAATTGAACTGGTTGCTGATGACGATGATGATGACGACCCCGAGGATGAAGAATCAGGCTCAATTTCATCCGATGCGTTTGAGATTGATCTGGATCAGCTTCGCTTCATTGAGGGAGAAACAGAGCGTGAAATTGAAGTGTTGCGCGATAAACTCAAAGAGAGTGAAGTGAAACTAAAAGAATTTGAAGCCAGGCGTGAAGAAGCGATTAAGACCAGCGAGGAATACGCTGATCGTTTTCGCAAAGCTCAGGTTCAATTACGTGCCGAAGCCGACGAAATGCGCGCACGAATGCAGCGCACTTTCGATCAGCGCCTGGAAATCGCCCGTGGCGACCTAGTGTCGAGCTTGCTGGATACGCTCGACAATCTGCAACGTGCGGTGATCGCGGCTGAAATTGCGAATGAGCAGGGTCCAGCGTTTATTGCCTTGCGCGATGGTGTCAGAGCCACCGCAGAATTATTTGACAGTCAACTAAAAAAACTCGGCTTGCAAGCTGTGCCGAGCGAAGGCGAACAATTCAACCCGGAGATTCACGATGCAGTTGAAATCGCCCCAACCACCAGCGAGCAGGATAATTTGGTGCTGGCAGAGTTACAGCGCGGCTATAAATTTGGGGAGCGACTGCTCCGCCCCGCACGCGTGAAAGTCGGCAGAGCATAGAACAGATTAATTACTGAAATTTCAGTTAACTATTTACACAGTAAACAACCCAGGGAGATTTTGAGTGGCAAAAGAAATTAGATTTAGAGAAGATGCGCGGAAAGCAATGCTTGAGGGCGTTAACATTTTAGCCAATGCCGTTTGTGTGACGCTTGGCCCACGTGGTCGCAATGTCGTGATAGACAAAAAATTCGGCTCGCCGCTCGTCACCAAAGACGGAGTAACCGTGGCCAAAGAAATTGAGCTTCAGGATACCTACCACAATATGGGCGCACAAATGGTGCGCGAAGTTGCTTCTAAAACCAATGACATCGCTGGTGATGGAACGACCACTGCGACCATCTTAGCCCAGGCTATTTTCCGCGAAGGATTCAAAAACGTCACCTCCGGCGCAAATCCGATGGCGCTGAAACGAGGGATTGAAAAAGGAGTCGAGGTCGCCGTTGCAGAAATCGCCAAACAGTCCAAAAAAGTCAAAGATAAAAATGATTTATCCAATGTGGCAACCGTTTCGGCCAATGGTGATCGCTTTATCGGCAATTTAGTGGCGGAGGCAATGGAGCAGGTCGGCAAAGATGGCGTGGTCACGGTCGAAGAAGCCAAGACACTGGAAACCAGCCTCGATATTGTCGAAGGAATGCAGTTTGATCGCGGTTACATTTCTCCTTATTTCGTCACCGATCAAAATCGGATGGAAGTTGTGCTGGACGAACCGATGATCCTGTTCAGTGAAAAGAAAATTTCGTCCATGCATGATCTCATGCCGATTTTACAATTGGTTGCTCAACAAGGACGGAGCCTCCTGATTATTGCGGAAGATATCGAAGGCGATGCGTTACCCACGCTGGTGATTAACAAAATGCGCGGCACAATCAAGGTCGCAGCCGTTAAAGCTCCCGCCTTCGGTGATCGCCGCAAAGCGATGCTCGAAGACCTGGCAATTTTGACGGGCGGTAAAGTCATCACTGAAGATTTAGGAATTTCGCTTGACAGCATTACGCTGGAAGATTTAGGCAGCGCCAAACGGGTCATCATTGACAAAGACAATACCACCCTGATTGAAGGCGCAGGCAATTCCAAAGATTTGCAGGGACGGATCGCGGCTATTCGCAGGCAATCCGACGATTCCACCTCAGAGTATGACCGCGAAAAATTGCAGGAGCGTTTAGCCAAGCTCGCGGGCGGGGTGGCAGTCATCAAAGTTGGCGCCGCTACCGAAACGGAAATGAAAGAAAAGAAAATGCGCGTTGAAGATGCGCTCAATGCAACCAAAGCTGCGGCGCAGGAAGGAATCGTTCCCGGTGGGGGCGTGACACTGCTGCGGGCGGCCAAAGCGGTTGACGCGCTACAGCTTGAAGGCGATGAAAAGACCGGCGCCAAAATATTGAAACGTGCAATGGAAGAACCAATGCGACGCATTGCCGAAAATGCCGGACAGGATGGTTCGTTGATTGTAGGGAAAGTTCGAGCAGAAAAGAAATCTGTGGGTTATAATGCTGCAACTGGCGAATTTGAAGATTTGCTGGTTTCAGGAATCATTGATGCTGCCAAAGTGGTGCGGATCGCTTTACAAAATGCCGCGTCCGTTGCGGCACTGATGCTCACAACTGATGCGGCAATCAGCGAGCTTCCTGAAAAGCCGGTCATTTCCGGCGCGGGCGAGTAATTTAGCGCAACCGTTGTAAGAGGAGATACTATCGTGCTGGATTTAGGACCATTAACCGATAAATTTTCAGAATCAGGGCAAAAAATTATCTACCGTGCGATTGAAGAGTCGCGGCGCAGAGAACATAATTTTTTGTCGGTCGAACATATTTTCACTGTCTTTGGCGAAGTGGAAGGTGTTCTGTTCACTGAATCACTGCAATCAATCGGCATTGATCCACAAGCAGTGAACCAATTGCTGGAATTAGAGCTGTCCAAAAGCCGCCAGTACATAGGCAAGAAGATGTATATTCCAGATCAAACCCGCGAATTATTCAACCGTTCGCTCAAACGTGCCCGCCAGCATGGTCGTCAAACGATTGACTCCATTGATCTGTTCATCACGTTGTTTGCCGATCCCAACGGAATCCCGGCTGAAATCTTGCGCCGCCTCGGAGTTGATCCGCAATATGCCGTCGAAAAAATTGTGCAGCGTGTGCGTCATCGCGAAGAGCAGGATGAGACAATGCGCAAGAAATATGAATTACCGCCCTACCTTAAACATTTTGGCACTTCGCTGAATAAGATGGCGCGCCAAGATAAATTACCACCGACCATCGGACGGGCATTGGAAATCCGTCAGATGATCGAAACTCTCTGCCACCGTGAGCGAGCTAACTCCCCCATGCTCGTCGGTGAACCTGGCGTTGGCAAAACTGCTGTTGTTGAAGGTCTGGCCCGGTTGATCGAACTGGAGCCGGAAAAAGTTCCGGCGCGTCTTCGCAATGCTCATATCGTCCAGTTGCAAATGTCCGGCATTGTAGCGGGAACGATGTTGCGCGGCATGTTTGAGGAACGATTGCAGGGCATTATCAACGAGGTCAAAGAACATCCTGAATTAATTTTGTTCGTTGATGAAGCACATACAATTATTGGCGCAGGCTCGGCAATGGGTGCTTCTTCTGATGCTGCCAACATGTTCAAATCGTCGCTGGCACGCGGCGAACTTCGCATCATCGGCGCAACGACCCTGACGGAATACAAGGAATATATCGCCGAAGACGAAGCCCTCTCACGTCGTTTCCGTCTGGTCAAAGTGGATGAACCGACACTGGTTGAGACACGAGAAATTCTTTATGGGCTAAGACCGCGGCTGGAAAAAAATTATTCGGTGCAGATTACGGATGCGGCAATTGACATGGCGCTGGAGATGGCTCCGCGTTATGTGCGAAGCCTTCACTTACCAGACAAGGCTATCGGCTGGCTCGACACCGCATCAGTCAAAGTTGAAATTAACGAGCCAGGCCTGATGCAGGTCAGAGCGGAACATATCATTGATGTCATCTCGCAGGAATCGCGGATTCCGAAAGATTTAATTTTCCGTGACACTGGCGACCGTTTCAAAGACCTCGAAGAGATGCTCGCACAGCGGGTCATTGGTCAAAAAATCGCCGTCAAAGCCGTGGCGCAGCGGCTGCGCCTGAACAAAGGCCCGCTGAAAGAAAATTTCTATAAACCGGATGGAGTCCTGTTGTTTCTGGGTCCAACCGGCGTCGGCAAAACCGAACTTGCCAAATCCGTTGCTGAAGCAATGTTTGGCGACGAGCACAAGATGGTGCGGATTGATATGAGTGAATATCAGGATGGCACTATTGGCATCGAAAAATTAATCGGCATGCCGCGTGGTATTGTCGGATCAGAACGCGGCGGACTCTTAACCGAGAAGATGCGCGAAAATCCTTACACGGTGCTCCTGCTGGATGAAGTCGAAAAAGCATCGCCATATTTGCTCAATCTTTTCTTACAGGGCTTTGACGAAGGATGGATTACTGATGGTCGTGGCAAGAAAGTTTATCTGTCCGACGCCATTATCATTATGACTTCCAATCTCGGTTCTGAGAGCTTCAAAAAATTCATGAAGCCGCTCGGATTCGGAACTAAGACACGCGGTGAAGTGGAAGAAGTCAAACGTGAAGTGCTGAAGGCCGCCGAGGAACGCTTCTCGCCGGAATTTCGCAACCGCATTGATGAGATCGTAGTTTTCTCGCCACTCACGCAGGACGAAGTAAAACAGATCGCTCAGATTTACCTGAATGCAATGCAACGTCGCATGGAAAAGCAGGGCAAGAAAGTGACCATCACAGAGGCCGCCCTAAACAGAGTCGTGGAAAAAGGTTTCAGCATGACTTACGGCGCACGTTTCCTTAAACGCACGATTGACGAACAAGTAAAATTGCCAATCACCAATTTGTGGAAAGCCTTTAGTTCCTTCACCGTTGATCTGGTGGACGGTGAGCTTGATATTCGAGGCGAATAATTATTGCCGCAGCGGGTAACTAAAAATGATGGACTGTAGGAGCCAAGCTCTTACAGTCCATTTTTGTTATTACCTGCATCTTTATTATTTTCGCTTTCTCTGGTTTACTTTTCCTGTCGTTGCCTGTCTCTAGAGTGGACCATCTCAGTAGACGAAACCCGGCTCGCTCCGGCTCGCGGTATAGTACCCGGAGCAGTAGCGACGGGTAACCCGCAGTATTTCTGGAGTAAAAATTTATGTGCGATACCATCGTCGCCGTTCCCCCTGCGACAGCCGATGGCGCAGTCTGGTTTGGAAAAAACAGCGACCGCGAACCGGGCGAGGCGCAACTGGTCGAACATCTCCCTGCGCACAATCACGATGCGGCAAAGCTGCACTGTACTTACCTCGAAATCCCGCAATCGGCTCACACTTTTGAAGTCATATTGAGTCGCCCTTTTTGGATGTGGGGTGCAGAAATGGGTGCGAATGAACGTGGCGTCGTCATCGGCAACGAAGCTGTTTTTACCAAACTTCCTTATGCCCGCGAAGGCCTGACCGGAATGGATTTGTTGCGGCTGGCGCTCGAACGGGCAGATTGTGCGCGTGAAGCGCTAAATATAATTACAGATTTGATTTCCCGGCATGGACAAGGTGGAGCCTGTGGTTATCGCAACAAGAAATTCCGCTATCACAATTCATATCTTATCGCCGATCCCAACGAAGCCTGGGTACTGGAAACAGCCGATCAACATTGGGCGGCAGAGAAGGTAAAAGGAAGTCGGACAATTTCCAATATCCTTACAATTGGCAAAGAATTCGAGTTGATCTCGCCTGCTGCTTATGAATTCGCACGCGACAAAGGATGGTGCAAAGCAAGCGCCGATTTTGATTTCTCTCAATGCTTTGGCAATCCCAAATATGCCAGAATGAGCGGGGGAGAAAATCGTCGCACCTGCACCCTGCAACGGTTGAGCGCAAATATTAACGGCGCCGGGCGGGAAGATTTTTTTGCGGCGCTCCGAGACCACAACGGGCATGTTCCATCCAGTGGCTGGCGTATGGAAATGCCCTGCGCTCACGCTTCCTGGTGGCCAACGCGACGTGCCGGACAAACGACGGGATCAATGGTCAGCCGCCTGCATAAAACTAATTCCCTGCACTATCTAACCGGAACCTCATCGCCGTGCTTAAGTGTTTTCAAGCCGCTCTCCCTGGGGCAGGATAATAAAATCGGTAAGTCCGAAAAACTTTTTTGGCAGCACGAAAAATTGCATCGGTTAGTCCTTGGTGATTACGCCAGACGCCGCGCCATTTTTGAGGAAGCGCGCGTGACATTTCAGGCGCAGGCCTTATCAGAATCAAATCAGAATTCGTGGGAAACCCATCGCCAGCTTATTACGGAGTGGACTGCCAAAGTACAACGCATTGCCAAAAGCCCTAAAAGCTTCTCTTTGTTTGACCGTTACTGGGCTGAGCAGAATAAGCGCGACCAAATTTTCCTCGGCAAAGAATAAGCGACGATCAGATGATTGCGGCGCTGGCAAAGGCTTTCAGGTTATATGTTTGACAGGCAAGTCCAGGTGGCAGCACGCTAAGCAATTCAAATTCAAAACCCCCGTCGCTACTGCTCCGGGTACTGTACCGCGAGCCGGAGCGAGCCGGGTTTCTCCATAACTAAAATATGAAAAAAAATAAAAGCTCCCTGCGAAGAATTCTGGCGCTCTGGCGTTTGCTGGAGATGCAGGCCTGGCGCTTGGTTCGTCGCTTTTACCTGCGAGCCATAATCCTGCTCGTGCCATTTATAATAGTGCTGGGAGTTTGGTCATTATGGATTGAGCCTGACAGTCTGACAGTCAAAGCAGTGGCACTCGAATTACCAGGCTGGTCGCCAAATCTCAAGCAATTCAAAATCGTTGCGCTGTCAGATTTTCATGTTGGCTCACCGCACATCACGCTCGAAAAATTACACACGATTGTGCAATTAACCAACGAGCAAAAGCCTGATTTGATTGTGTTGCTGGGCGATTATGTAATTCAGGGAGTCATTGGCGGACAGTTCATTGAACCGGATGATTTTGTTGCCGTGCTGAAAGATTTGAAAGCTGAACACGGCGTTTATGCAGTACTCGGCAATCATGATTGGATCTTTGGCGACAAGCCTATCACCCAGGCTTTTGAGCGAGTTGGAATTCCAGTCCTCACGAACGATGCAGTAGAAATCAGACACAATGGCAGTGGCTTCTGGCTAGCAGGAATTGGCGATTATTTCAGCCGCCATCAGGACATCGAAAAAGCTTTGGCAAAGATTAATTCACCAGAGCCAATTATCGTCATTACGCATACGCCGGATATTTTCTTAAAGCTCCCGCCGCAGGTAACGTTAACTTTAGCTGGTCATACGCATGGCGGACAGGTCAACTTACCGTTGCTGGGACGGCGCATTGTCCCTTCCGATTTTGGCGAGAAATATGCGATTGGTTATGTGGAAGAAAATGGGCGGCGATTATTTGTCACACCTGGAATTGGGACAAGTATTTTTCCGGTCAGGTTTCGTGTGCCACCGGAAATTTCAGTCCTGACAATCAATGCGAAGAACTAACCCTTGATGTCCGCTCAAACTTTCTCGGTCTTTCTGGTCAAAGTCTCCACAATCTCAAAGCGGCGTTCACCCAGTTTTTTCCCCTGCCGTTCCAGCAACCAAACATAAATCGTCCAGCTAATGACGACGAGGACGGCAAACGACAAATAACGAATCAATAAATTTCGCAGCCAAAAGCTCAGTCCAATCGGAACCAGCAACAAGCCAATGACGCCGAATAACAGGCCGAACTGAATCAGCAAATTGATCCCCGACCAATTCTCGCGCCGTCGCGCAGGTACTCCAAAATTAACGCGATAGGGAAAATATATTGAAATGTAATTCCCCACTGTGCTGTAAATCGCAGTCGCAATCAGCATTGAACAAAGGGCCGCATAAATCTTTCCGATGGTCATGTTGTGGTCAAGCAGTTGGACGCCAATCAGTACCAAACTGATTTGCACAACGATCATTACCCAGATCGCAGCATTTTTGCCGAGCAACAAATAGCTCCATTTAATTGGAACTAACAGATACTGACGAAAGCCAGCAGCATCATAAGCAAACAGTCCGCCAAAATACTGCAAATTCATCATAAACACATAACCGACCCACACGCTGATCCACCATGTACCATCGCTCTCCCCAACTTTATTTATTCCCGAAGTAGAGCGGAACATAATCAAAGGAAAAATCAGCGAAGAAAGAATCGTGAGGTAGGTGGCCGGATTCCGCACCGAATAACGTAATTCTTTCGTCCAAATGGCAACGATTTGTTCCGGGATAAACGGGAGCCGGAGCGCCAGAAAATTGTTCGCCAGTTTTGTCCGATCCTGAATTTCAATTTTACGAGAGGAGCTACTCCCCGCCCCTGCACTGGTGGCTAAGCGGATAAAAACTGTATACCCGGCAATTAAAGCTCCGCTAATCCAAATTCCGCACACAGCGATCAAATGCACATAAGCAGTCCTAATTTCACCCGCTTCAAGTGACCTGAAGAAAAATGACCAGACGCCAATCGGAGTCCAGTCCATGACGAATGAAATTATGTCGCGATAGGGAATGAACCATTTCAGCATAGCCTGACCTGATTTGGTCGCCAGGTAGCGGGGTAACAGTTGTCCGCCAATAGTCATTAACCCAATCAACAAGGCAAAAAGAATTTCCCGACTCCGTTTTCGCCCGGACAACAACCACGCGAAAAGAACTCCAGTGAAAATAAACAAGGCCACGACCCATAATAAAGCCAGGCTAAAAGCTAATATTCCGCCCAGGGGTTGCCCGTAAGCAATCCCCAGTCCAATCAACATTCCCGCCATCGAAGGCAAAATCATCAGCATTGAGAATTCGCTTAAAGAAGAGATTAAGTTCAGGAAAAAAAGTTTGGTCAGGCTAACTGGAAAAAGCAAAAACCGACGTGGATCAAAATGCGAAGAGGCTCCGGTGGATTGCGAGACCAGCATCAAAAACAGGAGTGTTGCCAACACGGTCGTCATCCCGCCCGAAACTACCGGCTGGCGAAATTGCTCAACAAAAATTACGGCGAGTCCGAGGGCGATGCCGATGCCAATGCTAAATACGGTAGGAATTAACAGGAGGAGAAAGTTAAATATTTTACGCGTCACTTCGCCCCGCGTCGTCAGCGAATTTTTGAAGACCCTGTAGCGCAGCCAGAAAAGTGTGAGTAGCTGAGACATAAATGAACAGTGCTTACCCAATCCAGGACAAAGTATCCGCCATTTTACGATCACTGCCGACGAGGTTGACAAAATAATCTTCGAGGTTGGTCCCGGCCTGAGCGCGTAAATCCTCTAATTTTCCCGCCGCGATAATTTGCCCATGATTGATGATGGCAATATCAGCGCACAGCCGCTCGACAATTTCGAGAATATGCGAAGTCAGAAAAATTGTGATGCCGCGTTCACACATTCGTTCGAGCAAAGTCTTAATGGCGCGTGCGGCCACCGCGTCTACGCCTTCAAACGGTTCGTCGAGAAATAAAACCTGTGGGCTATGAATAAGCGCGGCGGCCAGCGAAATCTTTTTTCGCATCCCGTGCGAGTATTCAATAATCAAAGATTTCGGTTTGTCTTCGAGTTCCATTACACGCAACAATTCAGCGGTGCGCTCGGCAATTACATGACGATCAAGCTCGTGCATCCGTCCAACAAAAGTCAGGTACTCGGCTCCGGTCAGGCGCTCAAATAAATTCAGGTCTTCCGGCACCACGCCGATGATTCGCTTCACCGCAATCTGATCGTGAGAAAGATTGTGACCGAGGATTTCAATTTGTCCTGTGGTCGGAGCCAGCAACCCGGTCAGCATTTTGATGGTCGTTGATTTACCTGCTCCATTCGGCCCCAGGAAGCCGAAAAAGGAGCCGCGCTGCACTTCGAGATGAATATTATTCACGGCGATAAAATCACCGAACTTGCGCGTTAAATGACGGGCGAGCAACGCAACTGGCGCAGGATAATTTTCGGACTGAGTAAATTGGATGACTTCGAGCGGGTTAACCATTGATCTATGGCGTAGGCGTTTTCCGTGCCGGGGCAAATACAGGAGTTCTTGTTTTCTTTCGAGTGTACGCGGGCAGCTATTGCGTACTCATTGTTTCTCAATTACTGATTTCGTAATTTGCACTACAGGCTTTGCTTCTTCACAATCACACTGCCCCCTGTGGCAACTGGTTGCTTTTTTTCCAGCCAGTAACCGCCCCACCAGAAGCAGGCAAACGAGCAATGCCAAAAGCAAAAAAAACTGTTCCAGCATAAGGAAAAAAAATGAAGAACAGCAAAGAGCAATCTCTACACGATTGCTCTTTGCTGTTCGTTACTATTTATAGTGAATAGCATTGACCTCAATATAATTCTGCCATTCCTCAGGTACATCTTCATCGCGGAAGATGGCTTCCACGGGACAGGCTGGCTGACAGGCTCCACAATCAATACATTCATCAGGATTGATATAAAGCATCTCCAGGGTTTCGAATTCAACTTCATCTTTGCGGGGATGAATACAATCCACCGGGCAAACATCCACGCAAGCCGTGTCCTTGGTTCCAATGCACGGTTCGCAAATAACATAAGTAGCCATTAGCTCTTTTCTCCTTAATAACAATTAAAACTAACCATCAAATTTATTTATGCGGTAACTACTCCGCCATTTTACTGAATCAATTCATGATTGCAAGCAACGAAAAAAGCCAACCGCAAAAAGCCAAGGAATGACGCGGCTGATTTCTTTCAGAGCGCTCAAATTTTGTCGGCCTCAGCCACGATCATCAGTTAAAACCCGCCGCAGGATTGAAGTTCGGCGCGACTGTTTAATAAATGCTTGTCAGCTTGCAAGGGTCTGTTATACTTTCCGCCGTTGGTAACTAATTTGGTAATTTAATTCCCCCAAATAGTTCCTTACATAGTTCAAGTGCCCTACTAAATATTGAAGGATAGTTTCGCCGCTAGTTACTCACTGAAATTAAGTTAAGGGCGACGTAATTAGCCTTCTAACTAATCTTTAATTACTAAAGATTGCTTCCCGTTCTTTACAGGATAATTACTTTGCCCTTCCTGTAATTAAGCATCACAGCAGTCCGAGAGGTTGTTTGGGAGTTCAATGAATTATTGATTTCACTGGGCTTAAGGTTTTTTGGGACGGTGGCTTATTGCTCACACAAGGTCATCTGATTAAGGTCGTATTCATTACATAATAGCGATCATCGCATTTTCCCGCACACACTCTCACTCCAAACACCTCGTTAGCATTCTGGTCGTGGGATAATTTGCCAGCTTTGCCAAAGACTACTGATGTTTTCAAATAAGCACTAGTGGCTAATGTTGTATCCCTTTTAGCTGCTCCTTACCAGGAACCAATTTTATGCACCCTCACGCAGATAAAAAGGTTCTCTGGGTGGACGATGATCCGTCTATGCTCGAAGTCGGGCGCATGACCCTGGAAAGCGCTGGTTATCGTTTTCTTGCCGCGCAGGACGGACTGGAAGCCTTGAGAATCGTTACTAAACAGCAGGCTGATTTAATTTTATTGGACTACTCATTAGGAGACATGACAGGTAAGGAACTGTTTGAATTACTTGTCACGGAACATCGGGATATTTCATCAGGACGCGTACCGGTCATTATGTTAACGGGACGTAATAGTACTGAGGCCGAACGGCGTGCCCTCTTATCGCGTGGGTTAACGAATTATCTGTCCAAGCCTTTTGGCTCTCATGAGTTGCTCAATTTGATTGAGAATGAATTTCTCATCAGCGATATTCGTGAACGTAATCGCCTGCTCACCCAGGAATTGCAAAACGCGAACCGACAACTTCAGAAAACCAATCAGGAATTACAGGAAACGCACTCTTCAATTTTAATTGCGCTTAACTCCCTCCTGACCGCCAAGGACAACTACACGGGAGAACATTCCAGCGCTGTCCTGAATTTCGTTGCCAAAGTTGGCCGAAGGCTGGGCTTAACCGATACTGAAATTTACGATTTACAGCTTGCAGCCCTGCTGCATGACATTGGCAAGATTGGCGTCCCGGAGGCCATTTTGTGCAAGCCGTCCCGTCTGGATGAGCAGGAAAAAGAGATTATGGATTTGCATGCCGTGCGTGGTTATGAAGCGTTATCCAGTATTCCTAACCTCAAACGAATCAGCAAAATGGTGCTGCATCATCACGAATGGTGGGATGGGCGCGGTTATCCGGCCAAACTTGCGGGCGAACAAATCCCCCTTGAGGCACGCATTATTGCCGTCGTTGATGCCTTTGATGCGATGACTTCGGATCGCCCCTATCGGCGCGGTATGAGTCAGCAAATCGCGCTCGACAGATTGCAGGAAGGCTCCGGTACACAATTTGATCCAAAAATTGTTGCGTGCTTTGCTTCCTGCCTGAATGAAGGGTTACTTGGCATTCGTAATATTGAACTACCTGAGCTTTAACCGGCTCGGCACAAATTTACTTATTTCATCAACGACAGCGTAAAATTAAGTTAGGCGTCCTCAGCCTGTTTATCCTTGCAAATTATTGCAACCTCTCTCCTTTTGTCATCGTTTAGGGTTGTTGGCTGATTAAGGTGTCGGCCAATTTCAAATCAAACCCTATGTACACCCTAATCGAATCACTTAAACTCGCCCTTGCCTCGTTACGCGCCAATAAGCTGCGCAGCATCCTGACGCTCATCGGCGTCATTTTTGGTGTCATGACAGTCGTGGCAGTCGCCTCAGTCATCGAAGGTGCAAATAAATATATCTCCGAAAAAATTGCCGACCAGGGCGCGAACACGCTCTCGATTGAAAAATACGGAATCATTACCAGCTTTGAAGAATTCCTCGAAGCCAATCGTCGCAACAAAGATTTGACGCTTGATGATGTGCAATATCTGCGCGAACGCCTGACGCTCGCAAGCTATATTGGTGCCTCCGGCCAAACCAAAACGGAAGTCAAACACGGCAACGAAAAAATGCAAAGCAGCATTTCTGTCAAAGGTGTGACGGCCTCAATGGCGAATATTGATACGGTGCAGGCGGAAATTGGGCGTTACATCGGCGATATTGACGAAGAGCGCAGCCGCTACGTGACCATGATTGGAACCGAAGTTGCGGATCGTCTTTATGGCAGGCGCGAGGTCGTGGGGCAGGAAATCAAAATTGACGGCTTGCCGTTTGAAATCATTGGCGTAGCGAAAGAACAG